>CAMUXX010000132.1 GCA_947164805.1 uncultured Elusimicrobia bacterium
AAAATATTCCGCTGAATTTGCCTGCCAAATGCTTTTGCCATGCACTGTCAATAGGTAGAGGCCCGACGATATTTAAGCCTTGTTTTTGTAAATTTTTAACGGCAGGAATAAGCAAATTTATTTCTTCTTTACCTATTTTGCCTCCGTCTCCGGCATGTGGGTTTAGGGCGGCAACAACAATTTTTCTATTACCCAAAAACTCTGAAAATAATTTTATTTTTGCTTCAAGTTTTTGTTTTGTTAAATATTTTGAAACATCCTTTAAAGCCAAATGTTCCGTCGCTAAAGCAGTATTGATTTTACCTGTTGTAAACATCATTAAAACTTCTTTAGATTTTGCGGCGTAATATTTTAAAACCTCGGTATGCCCGGTAAATTTTATACCTATTTTTGCCCAAGCCTCTTTTGAAATCGGTGCAGTTACAAGGCATGCATTTTTATCTTTTAAACAAATTTTTATGGCAGTTTTTAAAGCCTTAAAAGATATATCAGCACCGTATTTTGATGGTCCCGGTTTTTGCGGGCGCGCGTATTTGCTTTTTATTTGGATAAAATCATCAAAGTTAGTAAACCCGGCCACACTTTCCCCAATCAATGTAATTTTGATATCTTTTGGCCTTTTAAAGGCTTTAAGGGCTTTTTTTGTAACTTCGGGGCCTATACCCAAAGGATCACCCAAAGAGATAATTAGATGTTTCATATTTTTTAGATAAAAAAAGCGCACTTTTTGAGTGCGCTTTTTAAATTATTTTGCGTCGGTTTTCTTTTCTTCAGCTTTTTTCTCTTCTGTTTTAGCCGCAGTATCTTTCTTGGGTTCATCAAACTTAATCATTACTTTGATTTTTGATTTATTCTTCAAAGTTTCTAAGTAAGAATTCATAGCTTTTTGCATTTCTATAGCTGCTAAATATTGCCCCATATCAGGTGCGACTTGTTCAAAAGTAAAATCGCGTTTTGCTTTCTTTTCTTGAACTTTGATGACATAAAAGCCGTTATCAGTTTTGATAGGATCACTTACATCACCGACTTTGACTGCAAAGATTTTTTCATCAAAATCTTTGGGCATTACGCCTTTGATTAAAATCATTTCACCGCCTGTTTGGAGGGGGGATTTATCGTCAGAATATTTTTCAATAAGTTCCGGCATTGTTTGTTTGCCTTTTTTAACTTCTTTTTTGATTTTTTTGGCTAATTTTTCTTTAGTAGAAATTTCATCAGCATTATTATTTTCAAATTTTACAAATATAGGGGAAATCTTTATTTGTTCCGCGGTAAGCTGGTTCAATTTTGCGGCTAAAGGAACGGCTTGTTCAAGGCGTTCTTTAGGCAAGGCTTTAACTTTTTGTTCATCACCGGACATTATTAAAACGACATCATCATACAAGGCCTTCACTTGCTCTTTCGTCGGCGGTGTAACTTTGCTATTTACCACATTATCAATAAGTTTTCTTACAGCAATTTGTTCTTTAATTTTTGCTTCAAACTGTTGATAGGTTAAACCTTCTTTTTTAAGTTCGGCATTAAAAGCGGCATCAATTTGTTTTTGATCGGTTATTCTTTGGCCTGTTAAAGGGTCAATAGTAAAGCGGCCCTTAATTTCATTTATACCGTCAGCTACTTCACTGTCTTTAACTTTGATACCTTCTTTTTTTGCATTTTGTATTAAAAGGGTTTCAGCAATCATGTCATTTAAAATATTTTCTTTTATTGCGTTGACATTTCTAGAATCTTGCAAAACTTCTGAATTTCTTGCTTTATAACCATCAAGAACTGCGTTCACCATTTTATTATATTGGGAACTTAAAATTGCCTGACCGTTGACGGTTGCGACATTGGAATCTACAACCTTGGCATTTGCTAAAGTTGCACCCATAAGCAATACTGCCGGCACAACTAATAATTTATTTGTTTTCATTTTGTATCCTCCTTTACTATACTTATATTATACTTTTTATTTAAAGAGTTTAGGTATGAATCAAGTTTTTGATTTTCAATAATTGTTTTGATTCTGTTCTTGGCCTCATTATAAGTTAAGCGTTTTTCCGCTATTTTCATAAAAATATGATTGCCTTGCGCTGTGGTTATAAAACCTTGTACTTCCATTAATTTTGAGTTTGCGGCAGGAACTTCAATTTGAGGTAAATATTCGCCGGGGATAAAGGGTGGCATTTCACCTCCACTTTTTTTAGCTATTGGATCGTCTGAAAACTGCCTTGCAAAGTCTGCAAATTTTGTAGAGGAACGGACATTCCTCATTTGCTTCATAACATCTGCCGCTTTTTGGGAGTCTGAAATAATAAATTGTTTTATAGTTATTTCATAAGGATATTTTTTATAATATTCTTTTATTTCGTCTTCACTTACACCGAGTGTGCCGTCTTGCGTTAAACTTTCAAGCAAATTACGCCTTAATGCAAAGTTTTTAGCTGTTTCAAGGGCAGCTTTTTGGGCTTCTTCCAAGGCAGTAATTTCTGCTTTGTATTGAGGTGTTAAGTCTAATCCTCGTTTTTTTGCATCTGTTAAAAGTAACTTCTCACTGATTAAAAAGGATATGAAATTTGCCCGTCCGCTTTTTGTAGTAACGAATTTTTTAAAATTATCGTCTAAATTATTTGCTGCCTTATCAAAATCTGCTTGTGTTATGGGTTCATTATCAACATAGGCCAAGACCGGTGAATTATTATAAACCAACGGTTCTTGGGGGGTGGTTTCTTGCTTTGGCGCGCATGCCACACAAGAGAGAATTAAGGTTAAAGTTAGTATTTTCTTCATAAATATAGTTTATCATTTAGAGAGTTGCTTAGCAAGTAAAAAACCCCCACAAAATTGTGGGGGTTTTACAATTTAATTTTTATTTTACTTCTTCGGTTGTATTTGCCGGTTGTGTTTCTTGTGTTGCCGTTTCCGGTTGAGCATTTTCTTCCGGTTTTGTTTCAGTTTGAGTTTCCTGTTTTGTTTCCGCTAAATTTTCAACTGGGCAATTTGTGCTTTCTGCCGTTAAAACGCAAGAATCTTGCACTTGTTTTTCTTCGGTTATTTGTACTTGTGTATCTTCCGTTTTCGGTGTTTCGGCTGTTGCAACGGTTTGTGTTTCGGTAACAGATTGTGCAATTTTATCTTCCGGTTTTACAATTTTAAGAACAACTTTGCGCCATTTGCCCTCACCTTCGGAAACAGTTGTAATATCTTTTTCATCTGCTAAGTAATGGTGTATATATCTGCGCATTTGTGCAGACATCGGGCGAAAACGGTACGGCCTTTTATTGCGCTTGATCGTCATTAAAGCATAAGAAATATCTTTATTAATTTTTTCTTCAAGTTTATTCCAATAATTTTGTGTATCTGCAACTACTGAAATCGGGGCATTAAAATTCCTGCTTATCATTAAAGTGATAAGATATTGAATAGATTGCAAAGTTTTTGCTTCTTTGCCGATAACCAAAGCAGG
>CAMUXX010000133.1 GCA_947164805.1 uncultured Elusimicrobia bacterium
AATTCGGAATTTTTCGCTTGCTTTATGCCTTCTAAAATAAATTGTTTGACAATCGGCACTATCATTACTTTGGCAGCGGTAATGCCTATAATTTCATCTTTAGAAATGCCATTAATTTCTTGTTTTGCGGCGACGTCAATTGCCCCGTTTATTACGGAACTTATATCGATATACTTATCAACGGCATTTGCATCAAAATTTTGCAAAGCATTGCCGGTTGCAATTAAAGAATCCTTCGGATTTGGACCTTTTTGGCAAGCGGACAAAACGCATATCATACTTACGAACAGTATAAATAATTTTTTCATAATATCTCCTTTTTATATGTTACAATTTATTATACATTATTTAATAAGTTTCAAAGTGCGAACAAGTAAACTTTTTAAAAAGTAAACTTCGCGAGTAGTTAAAGCACTTTTAGCCTTAATTTCATTAAAATATTCCATACAGTTTTTATCATTTAAAACAGGTGGGCGCGGAACTTTTTTTAGGAAATTTTGGAACTCCTTTTCAAAAATTGCATAATCGCTTTGTTTGGCAATTTTTTCGCTCTTTATTGACGGGCGAGGAAAATTATGTTTTGCAATTTCATAGCAACACAACATAAGCGCCTGTGCTAAATTTAAAGACGGAATTTTTGGGTTTGTAGGCACATGCAAAATATAATTTGCAAGGGCAATATCTTCGGAACTCAAGCCTGTTTTTTCAGAGCCGAAGATAAAAGCGGTTTTACCTGTAAATTTTGGCGCATAATTTGCAATTTCCGGCAAACTTATAACTTGACGGTAAGCAACGCGCCTGTCAAGCGAAGTGGTGGCAAGTATTGTTGAACAATCAGCAGCAGCCTCTTTTAAACTTGCATAAACTTTTGCTTTTTTTAAGATATGGCTTGCGTGGACTGCTGTAACTGCCTCTTTCCATGACGGTGCATAAGGTTTAACAAGCCGTAAATCTGTAAAACCGAAATTACCCATCGCACGTGCACATGCGCCAATATTTAAAGGGTTTCTGGGGCGAACTAAAATAAAAACCGGTTTCATTATGATATCCTTATTTAATTTTTTTCTTCATTATGCCTACGATAGTACTATCCACTTTAAGCATACCGACATTTGAAATTTTACTTAAATTTTGAATTGTCTTTTCCGCACTTTTGCCTACAAAGCCCTCTGCTTCCGTTATACCGTAATGCTTAATGCCCATAAAAGCAGCACGCAAAGCACTGTCAACGGAACTTACAACTTTTAAAGCACAACCGCTTTTTGCACCGTCGCAAAGCATACCGCCGATATCGCTGATAATATTATTTATCGCAAGCGTTATTGCTTTAATATCAGCACCTTTTTGTTGGTAAACCAAAGCCGCGGCAGCACCAACACCGGCTGCAATTGCACAACCGCAAATTGGGGCAAGCTCGCCTGTAAAAACTTTGACATATCCGTTTAACAAATGGGAAAGTGCTACACTTTTTAAAATCTTTTCTTCCTTAATTTTTAATTGCGTTCCCACATAATAAGGCACCAAAATTGCCACAATACCTTGATTACCTGAACCGCCGGAACTCATAACCGGATGGCAAAAACCGTCCATACGGCCGTCAGCTGCTTGGGCACATAAAATTTTTGTGTCAATAACTAAATTCTTGCTTAAAATTTTTTGTTTAACTAAATTTTTTAAATAGAAACCGACTTTTTCCAACCCCTCTCCGGCTTTGGAGGCAGCCAAATTCATTTTTATACCTTGTTTGATATAAGTTAAATCTTGCTTATCAGCTTTTTCGGCTACACAAATTAAATCAACAATATTTGCTTTTTTAAGTTTTTGTAAATAAGAACTTTTTTGTATTTTTTGTTTCTTTTCTTTTAAGACCTTACCGTTTAAAGAGAGATAACAAATTTCCTGATGCCCGCCTGAAATTATACATTTAACCTTACTGTTTTTATCCCCAACGATATTTACACAGATATAAAAACCTTTTTTGGAAACTGTATTTATTGTAACGCGTTTTTCTTTAATAAGCCCTAAAGCTTTATCTAAAATTTTAGGTGTGGCACTTTGTAAAAGTTCCATTTTTTGTTTCGGATTTTTCAAAACCAACCCCAAAGCGGCAGCTACCAAATTACCGCGCAAACCGCCTGTATTAGGAACTTTTACGCCAAGCCCGTTTTTGAAAGTTGCCCCATCTAAAAACAAAGTGGCCTTTTTAACATTTTCTTTTTTTAAAATACCGGCAGCGGTTGCTGCAGCAAACGCAACGGAGACAGGTTCCGTACACCCTAAAGCAGGATAAACCTGATGTTTTAAAACTTCCTTTAATAAATTGGTTTTCATAAAAATAATTTTGGTTTTTCTATATAAGAGTTGGTTTTGAAACTATAAATCCTGCCATTACCGACTATAATATGATCCACCATTTTAACAGATAAAACTTCTAAAGCATTTGTTAATTTCTCTGTCAT
Source organism: uncultured Elusimicrobia bacterium (assembly GCA_947164805.1). Classification (GTDB taxonomy): domain Bacteria; phylum Elusimicrobiota; class Elusimicrobia; order Elusimicrobiales; family Elusimicrobiaceae; genus Proelusimicrobium. The sequence continues at coordinate 2,460 of CAMUXX010000133.1, forward strand.
AAACTCATCTTCCATAGATGGCTTTGGATCACCGGAAGGATGGTTATGTACACATATTATATATTTTGCACCGTGTTTTAATATAAGTTCTATAAGTTTACGCGGGTATACTGTGGTATTATCAATATTGCCTTCAGATAATATTTCAGATGCTATTAACCTAAGTTTTATATCTAAAAATAATACTTCAAAACATTCCTGCTTTTTATTTTGAAGATGTGACATACAGTAATTGTAAAGTTCTTCTTGATTGGCGACACTTCTGCGTTGTTTGATTTTATCGTAACTATGCCGGGTTATAACTTCCCTGATAATATTTATAAGCAAAGCACTTTGCGGACCAAGACCTTTTACTTTTTGCAACTCAAAATTGCTTGCCTCTAAAACAGCGCTTAAAGAACCGAAATTTTTAAGCAAATCCCAAGCAAGTTTTTTAGTATCCTTACGAGGTATAGAGTATGTTAAAAGAAGTTCCAAAACTTCATGATCCAAAAACGGTTTAAGGCCTTCTTTTTTGAACTTATTTTTTATACGTTCCCTATGCCCGATATAAGATAGTTTTTCCATACAAATATTATACTTTTTTTACAAAAAAAGAGCAGGCTCAGTTATCCACCGAACCTGCCCTAACGACAACTGGAGTTATCCTCCATATACGTCTCCTTACTTCTCACATCAGCGGTAATCCCTACCGCCAACCTCGGCAAACGGGGGTAAACGCACCGCACCGCCGCCACCTGCAGCCTAAGTGCAAAACTAACCGCACCTAAACTACCTTCGCAAGAGAAACAACCAAAGGAACTTCCGTAACCTAAGCAACCTAAGAAACCTCCGTAACCTAAGCCGTTGCCCTTACTTGCAAGCCCCAAACCGACACCTTTACAGGATTTTCGCCGGCCCCGGACAATCACCCAAAATCACAGCAACCACCCGGAAAAGAACCGGCCACCAAATGGATAAAGAACCATCTTTTAAATCTGAGGCTAGC
>CAMUXX010000134.1 GCA_947164805.1 uncultured Elusimicrobia bacterium
GTTTTGCCTCCGGTGCTGCATCTATTGAGGCAAGGTCTAATTCCGCCGCCTCAATTTCAATAGGATTTTCTTTCCCTTGTTTTGCCTCAGGAATATCAGAATTAATATCGAAAACAGTTTTTGTTTCCTTTTCATCAACCGTAAAAGGTGTTTCCTGTGTTTTTTCTTGTTTTTCTTCTTGTTCAGGTTCTTGGTTTTTTTCTTCAGTTGGTTCAATATGTTCTATCTGTTCTGTTACAGGGGTTACTATTTCATCTTTTTGTTCTTCAACAACTTTTTCTTCGGTATCAATTTGTTGTCCATCATTGACTTTAGGTTTTTCCAAAAGATCTTCTAAAGATTCAACATCTGATTCCATTGTTTTCTTATCTTCCTGCTGTTTTTCTTGCTATTTTTCTGTTCGGGAACAACAGTTTTGGAATCCTTTTTCTCTTCCTTCTTAATAGGTTTTTTAATTCCTTTTTTGGAAGTATCTTCAGACAAATTAAACATAGTCTTGGAAATTAAATCTTCAGCAATAAAAGTTCTGGTTTTTGGGGCATCGTTCATTTCCCCTTTAGGACGTGATTCATGCAAATTACTTTTTCTGATTGTATCTTCCAAAATCTTTTGCATATCAGAGGCATAATCAATTAACTCAGTATGCTGGTCATCTGCATTGTATTCTTCTATTTCAGTAGAGTTAGGCTTGGCAAGCATTGCCTCAGCTTCCCTTGCAATTTCCTCATTACTTTTATTTGTATCAAATGGAATTTCAAAATCATTATCAAAGGGTACTTCTAAGACATCATCTTCCTGGTCATTTTGGGGCTCGGAAATAAAAGTTTTTTCTTCTTCTATATCATCTAAAAGTGTTTCCAATTCAGGATCCCGGGCACTGGTATTTTGTTCCTGTTTTTTGTCATTATCGTCATTTTTAACAGGCGGTTTCGGGCGGAATTTTGAAAAATTGGGAGCCTTCGGCCTAACTAAATGCGGCAATAATTCCCTTACCGGCTTCCAATCCGGTTCAGGACTTACGGCCGAAGTTTCAGAACAGATTAACATATCCGGTCCAAAACCTGTAACTTTTTGTAATTCTTGCTCGGTATAAGGTTCTTGGGAAACCTCTTCGTTTATGTACGCCCAATATTTCATATTTAACCCCTTAAATGATATATATTATAGTTTAGCAAATTATTAACTGAAAATAAACAAAAAATTTATACCCATAATACCTTGTTAAAAAAACTATTGACTTTTATGAAATACCTTTGTAAAATTTTATTATGAGAACAATTTTAAATAATATTGCTAATTCCTTCCGTGCTTCTTTTAGAAACGGTAAATTTTACGGCGTGCTTGATATTTTATTTCGTTTGGTTGCCCTTATCCTTTGGGTGCTTACTGTTAAACTTCTTCTTACTTTTATGTGGGAAGCGGTTTTTGTAATTAAAATAAATTCAGAACGAATTTGGTGGCTTGTTTACAGTTCCATGTCACTTGTAATGGTTACACTACTTGCCTATACTGCTGTTTGGGATAGAGAATAATTTTTGTTTCATTATGTACTCCTTCAAAACCCTCCGCTTTTAACACGGAGGGTTTTTATAAATATTAGATAGGCATATGAGTTCTAACTTCATAACATGGGGCTCCACCGATATGATAGCAATGGCCATTATTAGATAAGGATGCTTCCCCTTTAAATAATTCTTCACAAGCAAATGCTAAAGTTTTATTTCTGGAATAACATTCCCTCAAATTTTTTAAAGTAGTTGTCTGAATAAAATAATGAGTAATAAAAAAATTCTTGTTATAACATCTCACATATTTGGCTTCACCAATTTGACAATTAATACCATTTGCTAAATTATATTCAATATCTAGCTCTTGTAAAGTATCTGCATAAGCATCATGTGTTAAAAAATATCTCTGCTCTGCATTTGATATTGCTTTTTCTATGTTTAATAGTTGTGCAAGTTCCGCTTTAGCAACTGCTTTCCGATATAGCGGAAGCGCAATAGCAGCCAACACACCGATAATTATAACCACGACTAACAACTCAAGCAAGGTAAAACCTTTTTTATTTATTTTCATTTTTTCTCCTTTAACCAATAAAAAACGGCTGTCTTGTGAGAACCAAACCACACAAAAACAGCCGCCGCTCTGAAAATACAGAGCAAGTGCCACACTTGAGGGTAATTAGGCCTCTTATATGGCACCTTTAACGACTGTTTTTGGTTTTGGTTCTCTTTTACCTTAAGGTGTAAGGTAAAAGTGGTGTCTTGCGACAACCAAAAACAGAATAAATTTTTAAACCGGCAAAAATTTTAACCCGGATTACATTTAATTTAACTCCTTACAAAAAAATAATAACAAATTTCAATATTAGTTGTAAATATTTATTTTAAAACTTAAAAAGTATTTTTTGGGCATTTGCACAATCATTATTTATTTGCTCAGTAAGTTCATCAAGCCCGGAAAAACGTTTTTCATCCCTAATTTTTTGCAAAAATTCCACACGCAAAATTTTACCGTAAATATCTTTATTAAAATTAAAAATAAAGGTCTCTACTGTCGGTAAACTATTAATTGCAACAGTAGGTTTTATACCAATATTACAAATGCCTTTATACTTTTTTCCGTTAAGGTAAACAAGCACAGCAAAAACACCGCGCGGAAGAATTTGTTCTTTTTTAATATCTAAATTTGCTGTCGGAAAACCTATTTTACGCCCTAGTTGATTGCCTTTTATTATTTTACCTTCCAAAGTAAAAGGCCGACCAAGCATTTTGTTAAATGCGTAAATTTCACCTGCCTTCAAAGCGGCGCGTAAACGGGAAGATGATATTTTGCTTTGTCCTTCTTCTTCAAAATCAATAACAAAAAGTTGTATATTATTTTGTTTGCATTTTTTGCGCAAAAATGGGATATTGCCTTGCCTGTTTTTACCGAAAGCAAAATCTTTACCGACGATAATTGCCCCCATTTTATATTTGTTTAGAAGTATACTAAAAAATTCATCAGCACTCAAATCTTTAACTTTATTAAAGTCCAAATAAACGGTTTTTATATCTTTTAAAAGTTCTCTTTTTTGTTTTAAATCAAGCAAAATACTTTGCTGTAAATTATTGTTTAAAATATTTTTCGGCGGCATTTTAAACACTAAAGCCAGGGGGGATAAACCCAAATTTTTTGCTTCATATTTAAGCAAAGTAAATAATTTTTTATGGCCCCGGTGTACGCCATCAAAAGTGCCGATTGTTACAAAGGTTTTAGGCATTTTAAAATATCCTCAACAGGTGCATTTTTTATTTGTTCGGGCGTTATTGCGCCGTCTAAATTATAATCGCCGATACTTATGCGGCGCAAACTGTCCAAATGCCCGCAAGTTCCAAGCATTTCAGCAAGCATTACACCAATAGAGCGTGCGTAAGTCCCACTTGAACA
>CAMUXX010000135.1 GCA_947164805.1 uncultured Elusimicrobia bacterium
CTTTGGCGGAGTTTAAAATATTTGTTACATCCAAAACAACTTGTTTAACGGTTTTCATTATAAAGCAAGGTTTTTAAGTTTTTCTTCCGTTCTTTTTTTGCGGAGAAGTTCCAAAATATTTTCAATATTACCTTCCATAATTTCAGCAATATTATAAAAGTTTTCATTTAAACGATGGTCAGTAACGCGGCTTTGCGGAAAGTTATAAGTGCGTATTTTTTCGGACCTGTCCCCTGTACCCACTTGGGCTTTACGCGCGTCGTAAATTTCTTTATTTTGTTTTTCTTCTTCCATTTGGTAAAGTTTTGCTTTTAACATGCTTAAAGCCTTTTCGCGGTTAGCATTTTGGTGGCGTTCTTCACGGCAACTTACCACTATGCCGGTTGGTTTATGAATCAAGCGAACAGCGGTTTCCACTTTATTAACATTTTGGCCGCCTGCACCGCCGGAACGGCAAGTTTCCATTTCAATATCTGCAGGGTTAAGTTGAATATCAATATCTTGTGCTTCGGGCATAATTGCAACGGTCACAGTTGAAGTATGCACGCGGCCGGAAGTTTCCGTATCAGGCACGCGCTGCACGCGGTGTGTGCCGGCTTCATCGCGGAGCCAGGAATAAGCACCGTCGCCTTTAATAAACATACTTACATATTTGCAACCGTGCAAACCGGTTGGGGTATATTCCAAAATTTCGGTTTTCCAACCTTTATTTTGTGCAAAATGTTGGTAAACGCGCAAAAGTTCCGCGGCAAAAAGGGCACTTTCTTCCCCCCCTGCACCGGGGCGTATTTCAAGGTAAATATTTTTTGAATCTTTCGGATCAGGAGGAATAACTAAAAGGCGCAGTTCCTTCATAATCTCAGCAGGTTTATTTTCAAGTTCGGCAAGTTCAGCGGCGGCAAGGGCAACCATTTCTTTATCAGAACCGTCGGCAATAATTTCTTTGTCGCCTGCAATGGCCTTTTCAACTTGCTCAAGTTCTTGCGCTTTTTCAATAATAGGAGCTAAAAATGCATGGCGTTTTGTTTTTTCCTTAAACACCTCCGGTGCAACATTGCCGGATGCAAGTTCGCGTTCAATTCCCTCAAACTCTTTTTTATATTTTGAAATATCCATATATTACCTATATAAAACAAACAGACCTCCGTAAAAGAGGCCTGTTGTTTGTTATTTAAAAGTTATTTTGCGTCTTTTTTTGCTTCTTTTTTAGCAGCGGCTTTCTTTTTTGTTGCGGCAAGTTTAACAGGAGCAGTGGAAAGACCGATTTTTTTGACTGCTCTTTTTGCCTTTGCTTTGACTTCGGTTTTCGGTTTTCTTGCAACCGTTTGGCCTTTAGTCGCGGCAAATTTTTTGTTAAATTTCTCAACGCGGCCTTCTGTATCTAACATTTTTTGTTTGCCGGTAAAGAAAGGATGGCAAGCAGAGCAAATATCTAATTTTACTGCTTTCATCGTAGAGCGAGTTTTAAATTTTGCACCACAGGCGCAAACTACTTCAACAACTTCGTATTTAGGATGTATATTTTCTTTCATTATAGTTAACCTCAAATAGATTAGTTATATTATACAATATTTAAAGTGAAATGTGCATCTTTAATTTTTTGCCGGCTAATTCTTTTTGGCAAATTTTAATTTTTCTTCTCCTAGAGTACCGAGAGTCGCTTCGCTCCCGTTCTTCTTTGTACTCGTCGTCAAAGAAAATTTAAAATTTCCTCAAAAATACTTGCCGAGTGTAAGCGTACGGTTTGTCTTTATTATAAAAAAACTGTAGATTTCTTATTTGCTATAATAGTTGTGATACTTTTAAAACTTGTACGTATACTAGTTGAAGCAAGGTAATTATGAACTTTGAGGAAACTTATAAAACATATTTTAAGCGTATATTCGCTTATGTTTGTTCAAGAACAGGCAATGAAACATCGGCAGAGGATATTTGCCTAAATATCTGGCAAAAGGTGTTAAGCAAATTTCCATCCTTTGACGAAAGTAAAGGCAATATTGAACAATGGCTATTTACCATAGCAAGAAATGAAATGAACAGTTATTTTAGATTGTATTTTATCAAAAATTTCTTTTCTTTAACAGGTAAAGAGGATTTACACCAACAACCCGAAGCACAACCGCTTGAAAGCCTTGCCGAGGATGAGGACAAAAAACTCCTCTTCAAATGTCTGCAAGCCCTGAGCAAAAAGGAAAGGGATTTGATAAGTTTAAAATTCTTTTCCTCTTTAAATAACAGGGAAATTGCAAAAGTGTCGGGGTTGAGTGAAAGCAATGTCGGCACGATTCTAAAAAGAAGTTTAGATAAGATTAGGTTAAAAATGGAGAATTTATGAGATTAACAGACGAAGAAATTAAAAACAAATTTTCCGCTTTAGATTTTGATAAACAAAATGTAAAGCAAAACCGTATTTATTCTAAACTTTCTTTTAATCAAGAAAATAGGAGATATGCTATGAAAAAGTTTATTTACGCATTAGGTACGGTGTGCATCGTCGGGCTTTTGCTTGTTCCGGTGTTTATGAAGAAACAAGAACCGCAAGTTAAAACCCCCAAGCAAATAAGTACCGTAGAAACAAAAACAACAAAATCGGAAATCAAAAAACCTGCTTTTGTTAAAGAAGATGGCAAGGAAGAAGAGTTTGCAACTACGGCCGAACCTGTAAAAATGGAAGAGACAGAGAGAAATCCTTTCATTTCTCAAGAAGAACTTGCATTTACACAAAAAGAAACAGCAAGGATGAAAATACTGGAACACAAAAGTTACGAAGCAAGTGCAAGGCCTGCCGCAATGGCTAAGAGAAGTTATATGAGCAAATCTGCCTCTAACAGTGACGGTGCTTACATGTCTACCGGTGCCGGTGCTTCTTATGCTACAAGGTCTGTATGGCAACAGATTAGCCCTAGCTTTTCTTATTCAGCAGATTATGATTCAATGAATGCGGAAAGTTATAAATCTTTTGACGGTAATGCTTTTAAATTTGTAAAAGAAGAACCGCTTTCAACTTTCTCTGCTGATGTTGATACAGCTTCCTATAATATAGTGCGCCGCGATATTGAAAGGGGTGTAAAACCAAATAAGGATGCTGTCAGAACGGAAGAATTTATAAACTACTTTACATATAATTATGCAGCACCGGAATCAGACAGTACGGACCCTGTAAATATTATTACAGAACTTACAGATTCACCGTGGACGGAAGATTTCCAAATAGTCAAAATCGGTGTAAAAGCAAAAGATATTGATAAAGAAAAATTGCCTGCTTCCAACTTGGTATTTTTGGTTGACGTTTCAGGCTCAATGTCCGGCAATACACGTTTGCCTTTAGTTAAAAAAGCATTTGCTATGCTTGTTGAAAAACTTAGACCGGAAGATAAAATTTCTATCGTCACTTATGCAAACGGTACAAGTGTTGTTTTAGACGG
>CAMUXX010000136.1 GCA_947164805.1 uncultured Elusimicrobia bacterium
AATATCGCAAACCGCTTTTGGATGAAAATTATTTTAAGATATGCACATTATTTACCGGTTGACCCGACGAACCCGATGGCAATAAGAACAGTTTTAAGTGAACTTGAAAAAGGTAAAAAGATTGTAATTTTCCCGGAAGGCCGTATGAGCACCACCGGCGGTATTATGAAGATTTATAAAGGTCCTTCCATGATTGTACAAAAGGCAAATGCCCCTATTATACCTATATATATACAAAACACTCAATATTCCCGCTTTTCTTATTATGGGCGCAAACTCCGTCACAGACCGCATAAATCAATTATCGTAAATATTATGCCGGCACGTACTTGGGATTTACCTAAAACTGATAAAACCCAAGAACGCAAGTATACTTTTGCTGAAGATAAAATATATGATTTGATGAACAATATGCGCCTTGAAAGTTTTAATACCGATCAAACTGTTTTTGAAGCATTGCTTGAGGGAGTGTCATTCTCTAGTATGAAAAGCCGTGCTTTGGAAGATATGACACGCAAAACAGTAACATTTAGAGGTTTAATTATTTCTTCTTTTGCGCTTGGTGCAAAACTTGCTAAACTTACCAAAAACAGTACTTATGTCGGTTTAATGATGCCGAACCTTAATGCTACAATGTTCGCGTTTTTCGGCCTTTCAATTTACGGGCGTGTGCCGGCAATGATTAACTTTACTGCCGGTAAAAAGAATATTTTATCTGCCATAAAATCTACACAAATTAAAGAAGTTGTAACAGCCCGCGCCTTTATTGAAAAGGCAGAACTTGGCCCGATAGTTGAAGCTTTAGAAGAAGCAAAAATTAAAATTATTTACTTGGAAGATGTAAGTAAATCAATAAATACTTTTGATAAAATAGCAGCACTTTTAAAAGGTTTCTTCCCGAGAATCGGATACAGATTAGCTACACAGGATAATGATCCCGATAAGCCAGCCGTTGTATTATATACCAGCGGATCAGAAGGTACCCCTAAAGGCGTAGTGCTCAGCCACCGCAATTTGATTACTAATAAATCTCAAATTTGTACCGCTTTGGAAATTGACTTTAGAGATAAATTTTTTAATGCTTTGCCGCTTTTCCACAGTTTTGGTTTAGCAGTCGGTACAATTACACCTTTGATTGCAGGAGGAAGCAGTTTTTTGTATCCTTCCCCCCTTCACTTTAAAGTTATTCCGGAACTTGTTTACGATAGAAATGCAACAGTATTTTTCGGTACAGATACTTTCTTTAATGCTTATTGTAAAAATGCACACCCGTATGATTTCCACAATATTCGTTATGCTGCCGTCGGCGCTGAAAAGTTAAAAGCGGAAACATTTAATTTGTGCTGTGAGAAGATGGGTAAACGTTTGTTGGACGGTTACGGAGCAACGGAGTGTTCCCCTCTTATTTCCGTAGGATCAGATATTTATTATAAACGTGGTAGTGTTGGCCGTTTGATACCGGGCATGGAATACCGTTTAGAACCTGTTGAAGGTATCAAAGAAGGCGGTGAACTCGTATTAAAAGGTAAAAATATTATGCTTGGTTATTTGCGTGAAAGTAACCCAGGAGTAATTGAAGCACCTAAAGACGGTTGGTATCATACAGGCGATATCGTTACCGTAGACGAAAGAGGCTTTATTGAAATAAAAGGCCGTGCAAAACGCTTTGCTAAAATTGCAGGCGAAATGGTTTCCCTCACCGCAATTGAAGAAGCCTTAAAGAATCTATGGCCTGAATATATGCATGCAGCCTTGCGTGTACCGGATCCAAAACGTGGCGAACAGTTGTTTGTTTTCACTACAAAACCGAATCCAAGTTTAGACGACATTAAACAAAGTTTTAAAACTCAAGGTTTAAGTGAACTTTGGGTACCGAAAAGTGTTAAACATCTTGACGAAATTATTTTGACAGGTAGCGGCAAGTTTGACTATGTTAAGATGGAAGAAATGGCAAAAGCCGAAGCATAGTTAATAGGAAAGTTTACAGTTTAAGTTAATTGCTAGCGGTGTCTTTTGGGCTAATTTAAATTTTTCTTTTCCTAGAATACCGAAAATCGCTACGCTCTTGTACTTTTGGGTATTCGTCGTCAAAGAAAAATTTAAATTATCTCCGAAATACTTGCTAGGTGTACGCGCACGGTTTGGCTTTATTAAATAAAAATTTTTCCTTTTATTTCTCTCCCCTTTGTTTACAAATGAGAATGGGTTAGGAGTTGGGTTGTAAAATATATAAAAATCGCCCGGGTTTATAAAAAACAAATAAAAACACCCACGCCCATTAGAGCGTGGGTAAAAACAGAACTAGTAAAAACTATTAACTATTTCACTACTTCTTTTATTTCTTTTCTTCTACTGCATTAAGTTTGACGGTAATTTTTGCATATACCGTCGGTTTAAAATAAATTGAAACTTCTGTGTCACCAATCTTTTTGATCGGGTTAAAAATTTCAATATTATTTTTTGAAACTTTATGCCCAAGGTCAGCCAAACTTTTTTGAACGTCTGCTTTCGTTACTGAACCGAAAACAACACCTTCAATATTTACGGTTCTTTCATAAGTTAAGACGATACCGTTAAGTTTTTTGGCTTCTTCTTTTGCGGCTGCAAGGTCCGCTTCAATTTTTTTCTTGCGTTGTGCAGCACCGAGCTCCCAATTTTTGAGGGCAGCCGGGGTTGCGATTTCCGCTAAATTTTGCGGAAGTAAATAGTTGCGTGCATAACCGGGTTTGACTTCGGCAATTTCGCCGACAGTACCTAAATTTTTAACATCTTTTCTAAGAATAACTTTCATTTTTTGACTCCTGTTATAAATTTATTTTTTCGGTAAGCAATAGGCTAAAAAGGCCAAGTTGCGGTCCCTTTTAACTGCCTTTGTTATTTGGCGTTGGTGTTTGGCACAAGTGCCTGTAATGCGCCTTGATAAAATTTTACCGCTTTCCATGGTAAAACTTTTGATAAGTTGAATATTTTTATAATCAACATTTTCAATTTTTTCTGCACAAAATTTGCAGACTTTGCGCCTTGCTTCAAAACGTTTCTTTGCAAAAGGGCGTGCAGACCTTTCGGCGGTGGCACCTTCTTGCGGTTTTGCTGTTTCAGCAGCAGGGGCAGCATTTACTTCTTTATTTTCAATTTTTTCTTCTGACATTTTTATTCCTCTATTTAATTAAAATGGTACATCATCTTCTGCGACTTCTTCGGCCGCACCTTCTGCGGAAGTGCTTGCTTCCTGGGTGCCTGTGGCTGACGGTACAACTTGAACGCGGCTTGCATTGATGCGAAGTTCACGCCTTTGTTGACCGTCTTTACCTGTAAATTCATTCATTACGAGGCGGCCTTCAATGATGACGGGTGTGCCTTTTTTAATTCTTTCTTTTAGGCGGTCCGCC
>CAMUXX010000137.1 GCA_947164805.1 uncultured Elusimicrobia bacterium
TATTACTGCAGGTAAAGGCTGGCCTTTATCTTTCTCTTCGCGCATACGTTCCAAAATAAGAACGTTTGCATCAACAGCCATGGCAAGCGAAAGTATGATACCTGCGATACCTGGCAAAGTAAGTGTTGCGGAGAAGTATGCCATTAATGCAACCAAGAAAATTAAGTTTAAACACAAAGCGATACTTGCAATAAAACCGCCTGCACGATAGTAAATAGTCATAAAAAGTACAATAAAGATAAAACCTATCGCGGAAGCAGTTAAACCGCTTCTAATGGAGTCTTCACCTAAACCGGGGCCGATAACGCGTTTTTCAATAATTGAAACGGGGGCCGGTAAAGCACCTGCTCTTAAAACGATGGCAAGTTGCCTTGCTTCTTCCATTTTAAATTGGCCGGTAATTTGGCCTTGTGAAGAAATACGGCTGTTAATGCGCGGTGCAGATTGTACTGTATTATCAAGAACAATAGCAAGTTGTTTCCCGATATTTGCGCCTGTTAAGTTCCCGAATTTTTTGGCGCCGTCACTGTTAAATTGGAAGGAAACAGCCGGGTAGCCGTACTCGCCTGCGGTAACGCGGGCATCTTCAAGATCAGCACCGGAAACCGCAACAGTATCGGTTAAAGGCAAGTAACCGCCTTCTTTACTTTTCATAACGATCGTACCTTCCGGCATAAGTTTTTTGGCTTCTTCGGTTAAAGTACCGTCATTATTAAAAGCATTTTCAAGTTCGTAAATTTTTGAAGCGGCTTCCTGGGAAGCGGCATCAGTCTTTACCAAACGGAATTCAAGCATCGCGGTTTTACCGATTAAAGCCTCGGCTTGTTCGGGGTTAGCAATCCCCGGAAGTTGGACGGAAATCCATTTTTCCCCTTGCCTTGTTATTGGGATTTCCCCTACGCCGTATTGGTCAATTCTGTTTCTTACGATTTCAATTGCGCGTTGCATAGATTCGTTTAAAGTTTCTTTGCCGGAAAGTTTGCTTACATCTAATTCCAAAAGCAAAGAAGAACCACCGCGCAAATCAAGCCCCAAATTTAAAATATGTTTAGGGCGTGAATTAGAGGCCTCAAGTTTTTCTCTTTCGGCCGGAGTTTTGGAATACCACTCATAGCTGGGGTATAACAAAGCAATAGAACCTATAAATATTAAAGCTATAAGGCCCCATTTGAAAGCAAGTTTGTTCATTATTTTTTATCTCCTTGTTGCAAAGTGTTACCTTTAAGTACACTAACTATACCTGAAGGTAAAACTGAAATTTTTGTATTTTCGGAAATTTTTACTTCCAAAATCTCTTGGTTGAAGCCGACGATAGTTCCAATTATTCCCCCAAGTAAGACAACCGTGTCTCCTTTTTGTAAGGCTTTTATTTGTTTAGTATGTTCGGCATCTCTCTTTTTTTGACTTCTGCTTGAAAGCATAATCATCACTATAAAAAATACCATTATGGCAAGCATAAAGCCGCCGGAAGATAATCCTCCGCCTGCAGCCGTTGTTGCCGCTGCTGCTGTTGTTGGTTCCATAGACCCTCCTAAATAAAAAAGACTTAAATGTCTACCAATATATTTTAACATATTTTAAGGGATGGAAAGCGAGTATCATTTACAAGTGTTTCATTATTTAATAAAATTTATATATGCGAAAATTTATCTATAAGTACCGTTTTTTTACCGTAATATATGAAATTTGCCGCTGGATTTATGCCCAGGCAAATAAAATTTTAGGTGGAAAGGAAATTTGCCCTGTATGGTATTCTTTTGAAGATAACCCAGAGGACACAAAAACAGAAAGTCTGGAAATAAATAAAGATTGGTATTCACTTAAGCGTCCTTTACTCATACACGAACACATTTATTATAACTTGAATAATGCTTTTGCAGTAAACCCAAAAATAAAAGGTTTTGCTTTGGTTTTTTTTATGGGGCTTGGGGATTATTTATATACAACTCCTTTAATTGAAGCGCTTGCAAAAAAATATCCTAAAATGGAACTTTGGGCTTATGTAGCAGATAAATTTGATGACCGCGTTACTGCACTTTTAAAAACTAACCCAAAAATTAAAAAAGTAAAAACTTTTAAAGGTTTTAGAAACCCATTTATTTGGAAGAATTATGATTACAGCGAAGTACTGCAAAAAGCACCAAAAGATTTTTTGATTTTGCCTGTTTATTATGAATATAAGAAAATATCTTTACACAGAACGGCAAGTTTATTTGATACCTTTGGCCTGCCCTTTAATGAGAGGAAAAATTTCCCAAAACCTATTTTTTATTTTTCTAAAGAAATACCGGCTAAAGTTGCGGACACTTTAGCAAGTATTAAAAAAAATGCCAAGGGTACAAAAGGAATAATACTTTTAAAACTTAACTTCGGGGAATATATTTACCCAGAAATTGATGAACTTGTGCGCAAACTTATTTGGGATAATTATTTTGTTTTAAGTGCAACGAAATGCGGTGTTGTTGATCCGCATTTTAAAATGCTTGATAAAAAATTTGCATTTAATGATATTTGCCAAATGTTAAGTTTGCTTAAAAAGGAAATGCCTCTGAATATTATTTCTTTTGTCTCTGAGTTTTGGCCTGTTTCCGCAGGGCTTGATATACCTAATTTAGGTTTGCAATACCGGAAAGATTTCAAACTTCATAATTTATATTATCTTAATACTTTACTGCTTACGGAAATTAAATATTCTAAGATACCGTCAAGGCGGCAAATATTAGTACATAGTAATATAGATTATACCCGCAGTAATAAAGATATTATTAATATTAAAGTAGATACAATTTTGAAGTATTTACCGAATATAATGAAGTAAAGTTTACAAGATTTTAAAAAATTGTTATTATTGTTTTATAAAGTAAGGAGATTTTAACAATGCGGGGCAACCGCCCCGGTAAAATTAGGAATTGTTTTTGGAACCGTATGTGGAATACGGAGAGCTTTTAGAAAAAACTAAAGGCATTTGTGAGGTCTAAAAACAGCGGATAGGCACAGGGTCACTTAGGTCGCACCTGATTGATTTTGTGCCGAGCGTTTATCAATATTTGATAAATCACGGCTGTTATATTTAGGTTACCTCACAAAGCTTAAATTAATCAGCCGTTTTTTATTGGCTGAAAAGATTTCCTTATTGCCCTCACCCGTCATGTACGGGCGGAGAGTCCTTCGACTCGGAGGGTGGCAAGCAAAAATTTGTTTTTTGTTTGACGGATTGGGTATAAAATTTCAATTTTGTTGTAAAACAAAAATTAAAATTGGAGGAAGTAAAAATGCAAAAAGAAAAAGAAGTAAACAAATCAGGCTTCACATTAATAGAAATATTAATTGTGGTGCTTATTATC
>CAMUXX010000138.1 GCA_947164805.1 uncultured Elusimicrobia bacterium
GATGAAAGTTTTGAAACAGTAAACTACACTTTTACTTTACAAAACAATAATATTAAAGCACAAAGGGCAAACGGAGAATATACTTTGTACAAGATGTATGAAGATCCAAATATTTACTGTTTACCGCAAGAGCATGAAATATGCCAGCAGTTTGATTGGGGAGTAAACAGGACATTATGTGAAAATGCTATAAATGGTGCTTGGTCAAATAAAGGGAAATGTTATAATACTCCACAAGAACGCTGTGCAGCCAGTGAAACAGGTGCAACTTGGCAAACAACCGGAGATGGTGGTTATTGCGGATATTATAATACTAACGAGGTAAATGCAGGAGAGTTTGAAAAATGTAGCCCACATTACAATAATGCTTGTCACAAGTCCACATTTACCGGTGAAGGTTCACAGTGTATTGGGGCAGCAGGTTGGCTGTATAAAAGTTGTCAATATTCCCAATTTAACCAAGGTGCAGAATGTAAAAATACAGCAGGTGGTGAAGGTTCTTGTTCATATAATATTTTTACTACCAATTCCACTTGTTATTCAGCTAGGAATGAATCTTGTTCATATTCAACATTCACATCAGGCAGTAAGTGTATAGCTGGTGAAACCGGATGGACTTGCAAAACAGTAACTTTAAGTGATGGAGGAGTATGTATAAGTTCTGAACAATATGGTGGATGTCGTAAACCTACCGTTAAAGCTGGAGGTAAATGTATTGCAAACCATGTAGATTCTTGTATAAGCGAGCAGGGAACTGGCGGTGGTTCTGCTGCTACTTATGAACCGGGCAGTTATTGTGTAGGTAATGCGGAAAATTCTTGTAAAGGTTTTAAAAATTTTAAAGCCACTTGTGTAGCAAATGCCGAAGGCGCTTGTGCCGGTAATACTTATACCGGTGCCGGTTGTTGCAGCGGGCAATATTGCCCTGAAGGCGCACCTAAGTGTAATTCTTAAATTTCAAATATTTCCTTAGAGATAAGAAATATTCCCCGTGTAAAAAACATGGGGATATTTTTTAAATAAATTCACTTTTAATATGCTACAATATAACTTTGAAGTACTCGGAGGAAAGATGATATGCAGGAAATTTCAACATTTGCACCGTCTAAAATAAATTTATTTTTAGATGTCTTATCAAAAAGAGAAGACGGCTACCATGAAATACAATCATTAATGGCTAAAATCGCTTTAGGGGACGATTTAAAAATTGCCGTAGAAGAAGCACCTGAAATTAAAATTGAACTTAAAGTCCGCGGGCCTTTCGCTAAAGGTTTAAAGGAAGATAAAACAAACCTTGTCTACAAGGCTGCTATGGCATTTTTTGAATACTTTGACATTAAAGCACATTGCCAAATCAGGCTTGAAAAGAATATTCCGCTTGCCTCAGGTTTAGGGGGGGGATCATCAGACGCGGCTGCAACTTTGCTTGCACTTTGTGCGCTTTTCGGTATTGAACTTAATTCAAAACGCAAAAAAGATTTAGTAAAACTTGCAGCAAAACTCGGTGCTGATATACCTTTCTTTTTAAGTGATGATACTTTTATGCTTGCCGAAGGTATCGGCGAAAAGTTAACACCCGTTAAAAACGGTTTAAAAGAGGATATTTTTATAGTTATAGCAAACCCAAATTTACCCTCACCGACAAAACAGGCTTACGACGGCCTGAAACTTACTAAAACAAAAAAGAGTTTGACAAAAAACTCAAAAATTGCTAAACTAATTAATGAGATCGAAAAGGGCGGCTCTCTAAAACAATTAAGCCCGCTTATTTACAATAAGTTAGAGAGCAGCGTTTTTTTGTACTTAAAAGAAGTACAAGAGCTTAAAGAAAGGTTGCAAGATTATGGGGTGGCCTTAATGTCCGGTTCGGGAGCAAGCGTTTTTGCCTTGATGGATAATAAAGCCAAAGCCGAAAAGATTGAAGCAACATTAAAAGCCGAAGGATATACGGCATTTGTAACCCGCTTTTGGAGGGCGAGTTTATGAAGATAACTGAAATTAGAATACATTTGATGGGCGAAGAACGCCTTAAAGCATTTGCAAGCGTCACTTTTGATGATTCTTTCGTAGTAAGAAATATGAAAATCATTGAAGGCACAAAAGGCGTATTTTTAGGTATGCCAACAAGAAAGATGAGCGACGGTTCTTATAAAGATATGGTTCACCCTATCAACCAAGAATTCCGCAAATATTTAGAAGATAATATTATCAAGGCTTATCAAGACGAACTTGCCAAAAACCCGCAAGGTGCAAATGTTCAACCTGCCGCAGAAGCAGCCCCGGCTGCCGAGCCTGCCCCGGTTGCTGAAGCAGAAGCACCTAAAGCAGAGTAGTAGATTTTTCCGAGTGGTGTAGCGGTAACACGTCTCCCTTTGGAGGAGGAATCCTAGGTTCGATCCCTAGCTCGGAAGTTTTAAAAACGACTAAAAACGGCACTTTTAATGAGTGCCGTTTTTCTTTTATATATTTCATTATTGCCTCCACCCGTGCACTTTGTTGCACGGGCGGGAGGTGCCGAACTTGTGAGGCAGAGGGGGGATAAATAAGGAGAACTTAATACCCCCATCCGTCAAGCAAATAAAAAGCCATTTGCTTGACACCCTCCGCCCGTCCACGACGGGTGAGGGCAATAAGGGAACTTTTAAAAAGCCCACAGTAACGTGGGCTTTTTTAGTAGGTAAATAATTCTGTTTTATTTTTTTATGATTTAATTTCTTACTTTTAATCATATCAGTATGTATATACACAATAAGCAGTATAGTTACAATCCCCTCGCTTTTTTCCTGTTTCTTTTCGGCAAAGGCGGTTTGGTAAATCAGAGGTATCTTTACTATATGCAAAACAATATGTTGGTTTATTGGTATCTATATTTACCGAATATCTTATATTACTACCAAATATTTCTTTACTACAATCAATACGTTTATTTTTAAACATTACTGCACAAACAGTTCCGTCAGATATATAAAAATCAAATTCCCCGGAATCAGTATAAGTTTTTTCCATTTCATCAAAAGTAATATCCAAATCGGTATGCTTCGTGGGATAAACACCATTTGCGAGATAATATCTTTGAACAGATTCAACTAGATTTTTAGTAATAGTTTTTAATGTGTTAAATTTACTTTTACCGATTGCCATTTTATATTGCGGTAAGGCAATAGCCGCCAAAACCCCGATAATTAAAACAACTACCAAAAGTTCAAGTAAAGTAAACCCCTTGCGGTTTTTAATTTTTTTCTTCATTTTTGATTCTCCTTTAATTTAATTAAATTGTTTTCCTTATACTCCACGCCCGTCATGAGGGTGAAGTGATTTTGAAAATCTTTTATACACCGCCCAA
>CAMUXX010000139.1 GCA_947164805.1 uncultured Elusimicrobia bacterium
TGTTTTATCTGTAACTGCATTTTTGAGGGCTAACTTTTCACCGTTTTTAGCAAGGGTAATCAAGGCTTCAACTTCGCGCCTGACTTCTTTTGCTTTCGGTAAAGTGGTTGTAACTTCCTCGTGCATAATAATGCTTTGGGCCATATTGGCAAGCATTGCTTTGCGGTGAGAGGTTGTTTTACCAAGTTTGCGAACACCTGTGTTCTTAATCATAAAATTACTCCTTAATCTCTGCTAACTTTAACTTCATCGCCGCTAATCTTTCTTGCACTTCTTGTAAAGATCTTGCACCGAAGTTCTTTACCATATTAAGTTCTTTTTCGGTTTTAGAAGTAAGTTCGCCAATGGTTTTGATATTGGCTGCTTTTAAACAATTTAATGAGCGTTGAGAAAGTTCAAGCATCTCAACGGGTTGGGTTAAAACCTCAGAATCGGTTTCCTCTTCTTTTACAACTTCTTCTTGCTGTGGCACTTCGTCAAATTCTGCTTCCGCGCCCGCAACTGTAAAGATGTGTAAAGATTGGGATAACCTAACCGCTGCTTTATGTAATGCTACGCGCGGTTCTAAAGTTCCGTCGGTAGTAATTTCAATAATTAAGCGGTCATAGTCTGTTTTCTGCCCGACGCGTGCCGGCTCAACATCATAATGCACCTTTAAGATAGGTGAGAAGATGGAGTCTATCGGCATAAAACCTGCGGGGCGTGTTACTTTGAGGTTTTCCTCAGCATAACCGCGACCTTTGGAAATTTCAATTTCCATAACAAGTTTTGCGCCTGCGTCTAATGTGGCAATAGCCAAATCTTTATTAACGATTTCAACACCTGCAACTTCGGTAATATCTGCACCGGTTACAACACCTTCTTTTGCAACTTCAAGGTGCAAATACTGGCGCGGGGCGGAATCGTCCATTTTTACTCTTAATTTCTTTAAGTTTAAGAGGATTTGTATAACATCTTCCCTAACATTTGGGATTGTACTGTATTCGTGTACAACACCGGCAATTTTTACAGCGCTGACAGCAGCACCTTCAAGCCCAGAAAGCAAAATTCTTCTTAAAGAATTGCCTACCGTATGCCCTAAACCCGGTTCATAAGGTTCAGCTACATATTTGCCGTAAGTGGCAGTTTCTTCAACTGTTTTTACTGCTTTAGGTAAAACTAAACTTTCAAAAGCCATACAAATAAAACCTCCAAACTATTTAGAATAGTGTTCAACTATTAACTGGTCATTGACTGGGTAAGCACTTTCTTCCCTATCCGGCCAGCGGAGCAAAGTTACTGTTAATTTGCTTGCATCAAATTCAAGGAAACTCGGGCGAAGTGTGCGTTTTTCGGCATCTTCCAAAGCTTGTTTAACATTGACATTGTTTGCAAGGCGTGCATCTAAAGTAACTTTATCACCTAATTTTAATTGCAAAGAAGGAACGTTTACAACTTTATCATTTACTTTGATATGACCGTGTAAAACAATTTGCCTTGCTAAGCGAAGTGAGGTTACAAAACCGGCACGTTTGACAATATTATCAAGACGGGTTTCCAAATATTTAATAAATTGGACACCTGTTTGACCGGTTGCTTTTGTTGCTTTGTTAAAAAGGTTTGCAAAAGGAACTTCCGTCATACCGGAAATGAATTTTGCTTTTTGTTTCTCCTGTAAACGAACTGCGTATTCGGATAGTTTTGCGCGGCGCGGGGCTTTACCCTTTTTTACTGCGGAAAGTTTATCCATTACACAATTTGTATAACATTTTGTACCTTTTAAAAATAATTTGCATGCTAATTTCCTGCATTTTTTGCAAGAAGGACCTGTGTATCTTGCCATAATTACATTCTCCTCGCTTTAGGTGGCCTGCAGCCATTGTGTGGAATCGGAGTTACGTCTTTAATAGAGGTAACTGTAAGCCCTGCTTGTTGCAAAGCTCTGACGGCTGTTTCCCTGCCTTGGCCGGGGCCGCAAACTTGAACCTAATGCAAGGGCCTTTTCTGCGGCTTTATTGCAGGTAATTTGGGCAGCAAAAGGTGTACCTTTTTTGGTGCCTTTAAAACCGTGTGAACCTGAAGTAGACCATACAATTGTACCGCCTTTATCGTCGGTAACGGTAACGATTGTGTTATTAAAAGAGCATTGTATATGTACAACGCCATGGGCAGGCGCGCGGCCTGTTTTCTTTTTAGCTTTTGCCTCTGCTACCGGAGCGGGGGCTGCTTGATTTTCTTTTTTAATTTCTTCTGCCATTTTTTGGTACCTTAAATTAAATTTTAATCAGCTTTAACTTTTGCACCCACAGTTTTCCTGCGGCCGCGTCTTGTTCTGCTGTTGGTTTTGGTTCTTTGACCGCGGCAAGGCAAATTCCTTCTGTGCCTGTTACCGACATAAGAACCAATTTCAATAAGACGGTGAATGTTTTGTGAAACTTCCCTTCTTAATTCGCCTTCAACTTTATATTCTTTTTGAAGTAAGGAGTTAAGTAAACCGGCTTGTTGTTCGGTTAAATCTTTAACTCTTGTTTCAGGGGTGATTTTGCCCGCAACTTTTGCCAAAATATCTTTAGCAATTTTTGGCCCAATACCATATACATATTGGAGGGCGATATCAATCCTTTTGTTTTTAGGTAAATCTATACCTGCGATTCTTGCCATATATTCATTAACTCCTGTTTAACCTTGGCGTTGTTTGTGTTTTGCAACGGGGCAAATGACGCGCACAACACCATTACGTTTAACAATTTTGCATTTTTGACATATCTTTTTTACACTTGCTCTGACTTTCATTTATTTCTCCCGGTAGGTTATTCTACCTTTGCTCAAGTCATACGGGGAAAGCTCTAACCTGACTTTGTCACCCGGTAAAATCCTTATATGAAACATTCTCATTTTACCTGAAATATGCCCGAGTATTACTTTACCGCCTGCTATTTCTACTTTAAACATTGCATTCGGTAATGCCTCAAGGACTTTACCTTCAACTTCTATTTTATCACTCATTGCTTCTCCGTTTTTTAGGGGGCTTAATTGCGGTTACTCCGTCAAAATAAGCGCACCGTTTTTTGTTACTGCGACTGTATGTTCAAAGTGTGCCGAATATTGTCCATCGGCAGTAACAACTGTCCATTGGTCTTCTAAAACTTCAACTTCATCACAACCCAAGTTAAGCATTGGTTCAATCGCCAAGACCATACCCTCTTTCAAAATTATGCCCTTTCCTTTGGGGCCGTAATTTAAGATACAAGGGTCCTCGTGAAGTTTACGCCCAACACCGTGGCCGCAATAATCACGAACGATGCCCAAGCCACTTGCCGTAGCATAAGTTTCTACCGCATTAGATACATCACCAAG
>CAMUXX010000140.1 GCA_947164805.1 uncultured Elusimicrobia bacterium
GGGGATAAAGTTTCCTTATAATTACCCTTATTCCTTTATTCCCTTTATTTATACCCCCCCTCTTGACGGGCAAACACAGTTTGCCCAGTCGTCTCCCGCCCGTGCGACAAAGCGCACGGGTGGCGACAATAAAAAATACTTGCTATATTGATGCGTTTGTAATAAAACTTTTTGTTATTTAGTTAATATTTTTTTGAGGGCTAATATCGTTTTATCTTCCGGGGAAAGTCTCAGTATGTTTTTACAATCCAAAACCGCTTTTTCAATTTGTTTTGTGCGTATATAAAAGTTTAATCTGTTAATATATTTGCGTACATTTTTCTTATCTTCATTTATTGCTTTGGTATAAAGTTTTTCCGCTTCTTGGTATAAACCCAGTTTCTCGCATACACTTATTATATTTTCGCAAGCATAATAACCTGGATAGGCTTTTTTAAAATCTTCAACCGCTTTTTTATATTCTTTATTCATATCATATAACTTGGCCCTTTCCATATAAAGTTCTTTTATTTCGGGGTTTCTTTTTATTATTTCGCTTAATTCTTTTATTCTTCCTTTAAGATTCATAAACTTGTCCTCATAAATTCAGCCAATAAAAAACGGCTGCCATAATTGAGACCTTTCAGCAAGCCCAACATGACAGCCGTACCTGCCGCCATAAAGGCGGCAGAATTAAACATACTTTCCCCCGTCGGGTACTAATGTGTTCAACAATACGACTGCTTTTTGGAAGCTGAAAGGTGTCTTTGATTTTTCAAAGACCTTCCGTATTCCTCATACGGTTTCCAAAAAACAAATTAAATGTTTTTCCCTATATTTAAAATTACCTCTAAATTTAGTATAGCATTTTTTAATATAAAAAATATTTTAGTTTTCAAGTAAGGTTTGGATAAACTTTTTCTTGTCTGCGGCATCTTGTTTGGTGTATAAATAAATTAAATTGGAAAGTAAATATCTGATTATTTGCTTTGTATTTAAAATTTGCAATTCTTGTTTTACACCACGTGCGGAAAGTTCACTGTCCGTTATAAAAGCGCCGTTATTATTTAACCCGATATATACGTTTTGGAAATTATATTCCTTTTCAAAACACACAATTATTTGCCCTTTGCTTAAACCCAAAAAAGCAGGTGTGTGGAAGTTTTTTGCAAGCAGTAAATACAATACACCCATAAACATAGGCGTAGTATTGCGTGTTCTTATTACTTGTTTTAAAGAGAGTTGTTCTTCACTTCTTAAACTGCTTACTTGAAATTTTAATTTATCAAATAAAACCAGGCGAAAGATTTCGGCTTTTTCTTCGGTAGAAGATGCCTCTTGCAAATACTGGAAAATTTCTCTGCAAAGCAAATTAAAAGAAGTGTCCAATTCCCCCCCTTTTAAGGTCCTATCAATAAGCAAGGCAATTAAAGCAGCACCTTTTGAGAGGGAGGGTTTGTATAAGCCAAAATAATCTTTAAATAAAGTTTGTAATTTATTTGCTTGCGTCATTCAATAAAACCAAATCGACGGAGATATTTATCATCATTGCGCCATGCATGGCTTACCTGCACCTGAAGTTCCAAACGGTATTTTTTACCTAAAAATGCACAAATTCTTTCTTGCGCTGCCATGCGAAGTTTGGCAATAGCCGCACCGCCTTTACCGATAATTATGGGTTTTTGGCCCTCGCGTTCCACGTGAATTATTGCACGAATATAATTTTTATCGCCAAGATCTTCGGTAAACTTTTCAATTTCCACAGTAGTGGAATAAGGTATTTCCTGGTTATATTGCAAAAATATTTGTTCCCGTATAAATTCAGCTATATAAAATCTTTCCCAACGGTCCGTAAGTTGCCCTTTTGGAAAATAAGGTGGGTTAAAGGGAATATAATTTACAACTTCCCTTTCAAGTTCCTGCACGCCTTTATTTTGTTTTGCGCTAACTAAAAATATTTTGCTTATTTGCAGTTCCTTTAAAAGAGTATTTGCAATTTTGTTTAAAGTGTCTTTATCCTGCACCAAATCAATTTTATTTATTACTAGAAATAATGGACAATTAAGTTCTTTAAGTTTAATTATTAAAGGCGCGTGTTTTGCGATTGGCTGCGTGGCGTCATATACAAAAATTACTAGATCCGCATCCTGCGTTATTGCTTGGTTTAAGGAATTAAGCATAATCTCCTGCAATTTATATTCCGCGTGCAGGAAACCGGGGGTATCAACAAAAACAATTTGATAGTTTTCCCCTTCGCAAATTGCCAAAATATTTTGGCGCGTGGTTTGCGGTTTATGTGTTACGGGTGAAAGGTCCACCCCCGCAAATTTATTAAGCAAAGTTGATTTACCGGCATTGGCCAAACCGGCCATTACGGCAAAACCGCTTTTAAAGTTTGGATATTTAGAAAATATGTCCATATTTAAATTTTACAATTTTATTTTCTATTATGCTAAAATATATTTGACTTTTAAAGGAGGTACTATGTCTTACGTAACTTGGGCAGTATTAGGTATTATGTTGCTTATAGGGGAAATTTTTACTTTAGATTTCTCTTTAAGCTGCGTCGGCCTTGGTTTTTTAGTTGCGGCACTTATGGCTTACTTGGGTTTTAGTATAAACATACAACTCATAACAGTTTGTGTTGTTTTGCTTACTTTGTTTTTTACCTTACGTCCGTTTGTTTTGAAACACCTGGCAAGAAAGCAAGAATATAAGAGCAACATTGATGCCTTAGTCGGTACAAAACACAATTTTTATGCTCTTTCAGAGGATAAAAAACACGCCAAAATTAAAATTGACGGTGACGTGTGGGAAGCAGAAAGTGCAACCCCACTTACAAACGGTAAACCCGTAAAAGTAGCAAAAGTAGAGGGTGCTACTTTAATAATTAAACAGGAGGAGTAAAAGCTTATGGCTTTCACAACAGTAGTAATATTTGCAGTTGCAGCATTTTTTATAATATTCATGCTTGTTGCCATAACACAAGTTCAACAAGCACAGGTTATGATTATTGAACGTTTCGGAAGTTATCACAGAACTTTAGGTTCCGGCCTTCATTTAGTCGTCCCAATCATGGATAAACCGCGTGAAATAGAATGGAAATTTACACGCGAAATGTACGGGAAAAATGTTTCCTATATCGGTATGGTTAACAGAATTGATTTACGTGAAACCGTTTATGATTTCCCCAGCCAAGACGTTATTACCCGCGATAACGTTAACATCAGAATCAATGCTTTAATTTATTTTCAAATTACTGATCCTTTAAGGGCTACTTATGAAGTTGCTTCTTTACCAACGGCTATTGAAAAATTAACACAAACAACTTT
>CAMUXX010000141.1 GCA_947164805.1 uncultured Elusimicrobia bacterium
AATTTCGATGATAATGATGTGTTAAAAAAAGAATATTTAAAGTTAAATAAGAAAGCCCCACGCTGTTTAAAAAACCAAGCCGCGCGCGAATCTCTTTTAAAACCTGTTTTGCTATTAATTCTTCCCGTTCAGTCAATTTTAAATTATTTATAAAATCAAGTGCTTGCCCAACTTGCATTTGCGAAATTTCCGCAATATTTTTGCCGTTAATTTTAACAGCGAGTGCTTCTTTATTTAAACGTGCACCATGACAAACAGGGCATTCAATTTCACGCATAAATCGTTCATAAACGGCCTCACGCACAAACTCACTTTCACTGTCGCTGTTGCGGCGTTTTAAATTATTTATTACCCCCTCAAAAGGGGCATCATTACCAGTCCAGGAAACTTTATAATCTACGCCTTCACCTCCGAATAAAATTATTTCCTGTTCTTTGCGTGTTAAATTTTTCCATGGCTTTGTCATTGATATATGTTGGCGACGGCAAACGGAACTTAAAATTTCATAATAATAACCTGCCCAAGAATTTTTCCAACGGTTAGTTTTATTTGTTACAGGGGAACTCCATGCATAAATTGCACCTTCGGATATTGAAAGATTTTTATCCGGTACTACCAAATCTTCATCAATTTCAATTTTAAGCCCAAGCCCGTTACACTCAGGACATGCACCTTGTGGTGCATTAAAGGAAAATAAACGCGGCTCCAAATCAGTAAAGCCTATACCGCAATGGGCGCAAGCATTGTTTTCACTATAAGTAAAAATTTTATTTTCTTCTTTAATGCGCACTAAGCCCTTTGAATATTTTGTTGCTAGTTCCAAGGCTTCTGTCAGTCGTTCTTTTTCTTCAACTGAAATTAAAACTTCGTCTACAATTAAATCAAGATTATGTTTTTTATAACGTGCTAAAACAGGCGGATTAGATAAATCATATTCCTCACCGTTTGCCAAAATTTTAACAAAACCCTCTTTTTTAAGGCGTGCAAAAAGTTCTTCATAAGTTCCTTTTTTACCTTGTATTAAAGGTGCTAAAATTATAACTGTTTTGCCGGAATATTTTTTTAAAATATCTTCGCAAATTGCTTGTAAAGAATATTGCTCAACAGGCCTGCCGCACTCCGGGCAATAGCGTTTACCGATACGCGCAAAAAGTAAACGCAAATAATCATAAATTTCCGTAACTGTTGCAACAGTTGAACGCGGGTTGCGTGCCGGCGCACGTTGCTCTATTGAAATAGCAGGGGATAGCCCCTCAATTAAATCTACATCAGGTTTTTGCATTAGGTCCAAAAATTGCCTGGCATAGGCGGACATACTTTCAACATATCTTCTTTGCCCTTCCGCATAAATCGTATCAAAAGCAAGCGAACTTTTGCCGGAACCGGACAAACCGGTCATAACAATCATTTTACCGCGCGGTAATTTTAAAGTAACATTTTTTAAATTATTTGTTCTTGCACCTGAAATTAAAATATTTTCCATAACAAACCTCTAATTAAATTATATAATTTATGAAAGGGAGTTTTATGAACGCCATAAAAAAACATATTTGGGTTATTTTAAGCTGTCTGATTTCCGTTTCAGCCTTGGTATGGTTTATTTATAACGGTAAAGATAATTTCCTCAAAATTTGGCGCGAGGTTAATACTTTTTATTTAATTTTGGCCTTTTTGGCTTCTGCTATTATTTATGTTTTTATGGGTTTGGGAAACTTTAAAACTGCTCGGCCGCAAAATCAGTGTCGGCGCCTGCATGAGTATTGCATTTGTTTCCACTACTGTAAATTATTTGGTTTCCACCATGGGCGTAAGCGGTTTTGCTTTGCGTGCACATTTGCTTGGTAAACGAGGCATTCCTTTAGGTATAAGTGTTATGGCAAGCATAGTAATAACAGTTCTCCTATATGTAGTTTTATTTGTAATTATTTTGCAGGGCACTTTACTTTTGGTGCTTTCAAGCGGGATGTCAACGGAACAAATGATAAAAAACTTTGTGGCGGTTATCGGTATTGCTTTGGTAGGTGCGGCGGTAACGGCATTTTTCTTCAATAGTGAATTTCGTTATAAATGGATGCGCAAAACATTTTTGTTTGTTAACAAAATTATATATAAACTTTTCGGTGCATTAATACCCAAAAATAATTTTTCCGCATTTACCACGCAACTTAACGGTATCAAAACAATACATAAAAATAAAAGCAAAATGACAGCCACTATTTTATATGTTTGCGGAGATTGGATTTTTACTATTTTGATTTTATATTTAGCGTTTTTGGCAGTAGGTGTAAAAATCGGTATCGGCATACTTCTTGCCGGTTTTGCCGTCGGTATGGCAACAACTTTAATACCTGTTTTACCGGGCGGAATAGGTGCTATGGAAATTGCAATGGCGACTGTTTTCTCTCAAGCCGGTATTGATTGGGATACCGCTTTGATGGCGGCTTTAATTTACCGTGTTGTTTATTATATTATTCCTGGCATTGTAAGTATTTTTGTATATTGGGGTTTAAAACTTTCAGAGCCTAACCCAATACGCAAAAACAGGGCACAGGAATATCTTGAAAAGCAATCAAAAAAGGCGGCATAAATGGCAAAAATAATTTTAATTGAAGATTCTAAAACTTTGGCACAAATTTTAAAACCGGCACTTGAGATGAAAGGGCATGAAGTTTTATGGATTAATGAGGGCAGGCGCGCTGTTTTTGAAATAAAAAAATTTAAACCAACTATTATTTTGCTTGATTTAATGCTGCCGCATGTCAGCGGTTTTGAAATTTGCCAGGCAGTAAAAAGTGATATGGCTTTAATGAAAACCCCTGTAATAATAATGTCCACTTTAACAGGATATGAAAATATTGAACGCGCAAAAAATGCAGGCGCGGATCATTTTATCTCAAAACCTTACGACTTAAAACAAACTTTAGCGGAAATTTTAAAATTTATCCCAAGTGAACAAAAATGAACTTTAGAATAATAAGAAATACACAAGTTATGACAGATTCAGATTTGGCAAATGCTTTAGATTTACTGCCAAAAAGTTTCATTTCTTTTTTTAAAAGAAATATCAGCGTTTTTCCTCAAGACACATATTTTAAATTAAATGAAGACGAAAAACAAGATCTGGTAAAAAATTATTGCATCACGCATGCCTCCTTATTTTCCTCTTCGAGTTTTTCTATTTCAAGACCTGAAAACAGTTCTTTCTTTCCTTCCCAGTAGGCTTTCATTGTGGACAGCAGCAGACTTTTTCCGAAACGGCGTGGACGGCTTAAAAAGA
>CAMUXX010000142.1 GCA_947164805.1 uncultured Elusimicrobia bacterium
TGATGCTGTGATGAAATTAGTAAAGAGTGGGGATATATATCATGACGATGTGGAGGATCCGTATGATAAATTAGCCGGTATGACAATTTGTGAGGCCTATAACTTTAAACCGGAAGGTGAAAAAATTTGCAAGGCACTAGGCGGTAAATTGTTAGAGAGGTGGGATTATTCGACCGTTTATAAACTTAATTAATATGATACGAATATTAAAACAAAATACCTGCGTTAAAAGCGCAGGTGTTTTGTTCTGTATTAAATTACCCCAAGTCAATAAGCGGCCACTTTTTTTGATAAAGTTCTATCAGGCGGCGTTTTAGGGCGGCATGCTCCGGTAAAGTTAAAAAGAAATCTTTGTTTACCAAATAATCGCGGTCTTCAACGGCCCATTTTAAAACATCTTTATCGCGAATAATATCGCCGGCTTTAAACTCAAGTTCACCGCTTTGGCGTGTTCCCAAAATTTCACCGGGGCCGCGTATTTCAAGATCCTTTTCCCCGATTTTAAAACCGTCGCAGGTTTGACAAATAATATTTATTCTTTCTTTGGAAACTGTGCTTAAATTTTTTGTTACGAGGTAACAAGTTGATGCCTTTTCCCCGCGGCCGATTCTTCCGCGAAGTTGGTGCAAACTTGCAAGCCCGAAACGCTCCGCATTTTCAATAATCATAACAGTTGCGTTTTTAACGTCAATACCCACTTCTATGACGGGCGTGGCAAACAAAATATCAATTTTTTTGGCTAAAAAATCTTCCATTATTTTTTGTTTTTCTTTAGGTTTCATTGCACCGTGTATAAGACCTAATTTGAAATTCGGAAATTTGATTTTTGCTGCCTCAAATTCCGCAGTAACTGCTTTGAGTTCCAGTTTATCACTTTCATCAATTAAGGGATAAACTATATAAACTTGTTCGCCGCGCAAAACAGCCTCTTTGGCTTTTAAAAAGGCCTCACTTTCAGAGGTATGGAAAGTTTTAATTTCCTGCCTGCCTTTTGGGAGTTCTGAAATTGTGGAAACATCCAAGTCCCCGTAAAAAGCAAGTGCAAATGTTCTGGGAATAGGTGTTGCAGTCATGGATAGCATATCAACATGTGCCGATTTTTGGCGAAGTTTTGCGCGTTGTTTTACACCGAAACGGTGTTGCTCGTCAACAATAACTAAAGTTAAATCTTTAAATTTAACTTTATCTTCAATCAAAGCATGGGTGCCGATTAAGATTTGGATTTCGCCTTTCGCTAGTTTATCAAGCAAGGTTTGGCGTTCTTTTGCCGTCGTTTTTGATGTAAGCAAAGCAGTATTTACGCCAAGCGGTTTTAAATATTTGTTTAGCGTAATAAAATGTTGCGTTGCCAAAATTTCCGTCGGTGCCATAAATGCACCTTGTTTGCCGCTTTCAACCGCAAGCAGTAAAGCGGAAATTGCAACAACCGTTTTACCTGAGCCTACATCCCCTTGCACCAGCCTAGTCATCGGTGTGGGGGACATCATATCTTTAAAAATTTCATTTATAACTTTAACTTGCGACGGCGTAAAACTAAAACCCAAATTATTTTTAAAAGGTGTTAAATATTTTTTTGTAAGTGTATATTTATAGGGTTTTTGAGTGATAAATTTTTGGCGCGCTTTTAAATTAAAGGCAAGTGTCATAAGCAAAAATTCCTCGTAAATCAAGCGGCGGCGTGCATTTTCAAGTTCCGCAACCGATACGGGGAAATGTATCGCCTTAATTGCTTGTTTGGCTTGCAAAAGACTGCGCTTTTTAAGCAGATCAAGCGGCAAAACTTCTTCTTCGTCAACTAAATAATTTTGTAAAGCGGTGGCTTGGCAGGCGCGCAAGAATTTTTGCGTTAAACCTTTAGTGAGTGAGTATAAAGGAATAAGCGCATCAACATTATGTTTTAAATCTTGGCTTTCAAGGGGGTAATATTCTTCCACCAAAATTTTGCGATCCGTAAAAGAATTTTTATTTTCGCGCCGCCCGACTATCCAAAACCAAGCGCTTGTTTTAAAAGTTTGCCGGAGTGGTGCAAGACTGTCAAATTTAAAAGTGCGTTTTTTAAACCAAACGGCTTCATAAATTTGTTTATCTTCACCCTCAAGCATAACTTTAAAAATATCTAGGGAACGTGCTTTAATTGTTTGTGTACTTAAAACTTTAAAAGGTGCGCAAATATCTTCAATATGTTTAAAAGAACCTATCGGTGCGTTTTTGCGTCTGTCGCTGTAAGTGCGTGGATAATAATGCAGCAAATCGGAAGTAGTTTCAATATCCAAGGCGGCAAATAATTTTGCCTTTGCTTTCCCGACGCCTTTTAAGTTCTTTATATTTGCCATTAGTGCAAACCTATTTTACATTTGTGGTTTTTTTCAAATTCTTCTAGTTTTTGTTTTTGTTCTTGTGTGTATTCCGAAGTGCGTTTCATTAAATTATCAAAATTGATATTTTCCGCTTCAAACATAGGGCCGTCAACACAAGCAAATTTTGTTTCGCCGTTTACTTCCACACGGCAACATCCGCACATACCTGTACCGTCAAGCATAATCGGGTTCAAACTTGCATAAGGTTTTATACCCAGCTGCACCATAAGGCGCGCGGTAAATTTCATCATGGGTATAGGCCCGATAATAAAACCAGCATCTATTTTAACGCCGTTTTCGTGTAAAGTTTTTAGGGCATCTGTAACCATACCTTTTTGGCCTTTACTGCCGTCATCTGTTGCAATAACAAAAGTGTCGGAAATTTCTTGCATTTCTTTTTCCAAAATTAACAGATTTGCAGTTCTTGCGCCGAGTATGGAAACAATTTTATTTCCGGCCGCTTTTAAGGCTTTTGCTATAGGCAAAATTTCCGCAATACCCACACCGCCGCCGACAACTGCCGCAGTACCGTAATTTTTAATTTCTATTGCTTGACCTAAAGGGCCGGCAACGCTGTCAAAACACTCACCTGTTTTTAAGGTGTTAAACAAAACCGTACTTTTGCCGATTGCCTGAATAATTACGGTTATTGTACCCTTTTCTTTATTCCAATCAACAAGGGTTACCGGCACACGTTCACCGGCTTGTGTATAACGTAAAATTACAAATTGCCCTGCCTTTGCTGATTTTGCAATTAAAGGAGCATAAATTTCAAATAAAGAAATTGTATCCGATAAATTTATTTTGTTTAAAATTTGATATTTCTGCATTTTATTTTGCTCCTTTAGCGTGAA
>CAMUXX010000143.1 GCA_947164805.1 uncultured Elusimicrobia bacterium
AAGTTTTATCAGCTTCCGGCAAATACCCGCTGACTTCTTGCCCGATAGACAAATGGGCCAGCTCCCCATAGGGCACATAAACCCACACGTCCAGTTCTTTCAAATTGGCAATGGTAAGCATTTTTTTACCGGCACTGATAAATTCATTCGGCTCGTAGTATTTATAAAGTACTTGCCCGGTTAACGGACTGGTGAGCGTACACCAACTTTGTTGAAGGGCTGCTTCATCATATTGATGTTTTTTAAGATCGTAATTTTCTTTTGAACCCGCCGTTGTTTTTAAAAGTTGAGCGGCACGGTTGAACTCCGTTTGCGTAATTTCTTTTTTGAGATTTGCTGCATCACAAGTCAGGCGCGCCACTACTTGACCTTCCGTTACCGTGGATCCTTCTTCCACCAAAATTTCTTGAATCGTATCACTCAAGCGGGACGAAATATCCACAGACACTGCCTCCGCTACCCCGCTGTAATGAAACGCAGCGTGACGAAAAAACGCTAACGCTATTATTACTAAAATTAAAAGTACCACTACGGCAATAATAATTCTTTTTTTCATAAAATCTCCTTCGCTAAACTATTCAAAATTGCTAATTGATTCAATTCTTCCACCTGCACATCTGCCAATGAAAGTTGGCTTTCCAACAGATCCAAATTGGCCCGGTCTACTTCAAAAAAAGTAACGGCCCCGGCTTTATAGGCCTGATAAGTAAGGCGGGCGGTTTCATCGGCTTGTTTAATCGTTTCTTTAAGTAAATTCTCTTGCACCTGTAAACCATACAAACGATCTTTAGCGGACGAAAACAATGCTTTCAGCGTTTGCTGTGCATCTTCTTTTTCATAGGATTTGGCACGGGCAAGTTCCTTTTGCGCTTTGGCTTGCTGACGGTCTTTACCTCCTTCAAAAAGCGGAACAGAAACGGCAGCCCCTGCACGCCCTAAAAATACATGTTCCCGAATGGCCCCGTTAGGGTATTCAAAATACGCGCCACCTTGTAAAACAACACGCGGATATAGGGAAGATTTATAACTATTTGCCAAATACTCGTAGTACTGTGCCATTTCATCCAATGCCGCCAGTTTTGGGGAATTTTCATCAAACTCGCTTTGAGCATACGGGCGAAAAACCCGGAGTGTATTTTCCAGTGAATCCGTATTTAACACGGTAGAAGTTTTACTTTCTTCTTTGGCTTTAGCAAGCCGTTTATCCGTTGGATAAGAGGGATTAATGCCATAATCGGTACCGGTTAATTTAAATAATGTCCGCAATTGCCCTGCCAATATACTGCGGGCCCCACTCATAGCGGTTTGTGTTTTAAATACTTGCTTACGGGCTATGGAAACATCCAATTTACTTTTTGCGCCTGCTTTATAGGCCGATTGCACATCGGAAAGTTGCTTTTGCGCCACTTCTAATTGACCGTTTAGCAATACAAGACGCTGTAAAAGTTGTTGTACGGAAAAATAGGCCTGCTGTACCTGCAATAAAATTTGTTTGCGTGCAAATTCATACGATTGTTCTTGGGCACTTACCGCTTTAGAAGCACTTTTTTTTAGTGCGCCCCGTCCCCCGTTATCAAACAGCATATAACTGGCGGTCGGCCCTAAAGAATATCCCCAAGTGTCACCGAATTTGAGTTCCGTGCCACCCATAGTAAGAGAGGGAACTTCCGATACCCAAGAGACCTTCCCATCTAACGACAGTGTCGGGTAGAGAGAGGAAGATACACTTTTTTCTTGTGCCCGAGAGGATCGTACTTGCGCCTGCAACGATTGCAATTGTGCCGATGAATTTAACGCATCATATTCACATTGAGCCAAAGAAAGGGACGAAACATCCAACCCATATACTACGGTTGTAGTAAACAATATAAATAGCCCGAATAGTTTTTTCATAATTTCTCCCTATTATTATCATTATTATTTTAGCATATTAGGAGAAATTGCATTTTGAAGGTAAGATACCAAATTACTGTTGATAGTAGTTCTAATGACACATTACCTGTAATATAAATACGCAAATTTCAAACGCTTGCAAATAAAAACTAATTCGCTTATGCTTGTAGGGCGTGCAAAATACCAATCATGCCGCCAGGCTATATCTTTGTTGCCCTTTCTAGTTGAAATACTAAAAGTTCATAAATGTAGTTTTAAAACTCTTTTGTATAGCTGGAATATTCATAAATCGAACATTTAATGACATATATACCTTAAAAAATTTTTTTCAAAACAAAAAAGTTCCCATTTTTCCAGCACTTTTTGTAAAGGACTACCTTATAAAACGTGACCTATAATGCACCATTAGAGCGCGATGTGAGACACACCATTTGACAAGAAACCATTCTCATTAGAAAGCGTACCTTTTCTTATACTTTTACTACAATATCTTATAGAGTAAATAAGCCAAAAAAATATGAAGTGATATTCTGCATTATATTGACTCATAGCATATATTTTATTATAATAAATCTATCATACAACTTAATTGAAAGTTTAACTATGCAAAATCTTTATTTAAGTCTCCGTTATTTGCTTATAGGCTATATTTTCTCCGGACTTATCTGGATCGTTGAAGATTTAATTCAACCGACATACCCTAACTTATCAAATTATTTTGAAGCATCTTGTATCGCTTTTTATATATTAGTAATGTATTTTGTTACATTAGCAATTTTTTCCTTAGAGAAAAAGTCAAAAATCTTACGCATTGCAGGGTGGCTAATAGTCATAACTGTTATTATGGCAATGTGGAGCATGATTCCGGAAAAACAAAATCAAAAAGATATATTTTATAGCGTCGCTGAATTGTGTTCGTTTATGTCAGGATATTATATCGTAGTGGAATACAGTAAAATAGTAGAAAAATCCGCTTTGCAAAAAGCCAACAAATTTGCACACTTGATACGCAAAGGAATCGCTTTTGCAGATATCTTTTTCATTATGTTATTGATTCCGATCGCTTTATCTATATATCCTAATTTAACAAATACTCTAGTGAATATTAATTTATACATTTATTACATAATATGGATTTTTTTCGTTGTTTTTTTAACATTGTGTACAATTGAAATTAGGAAGGAACTCAAACAAAAAACAACTTAAAATTTAATAAAGAAAGGAGTTAACTTATGAAAAAACAAAAATTATTTATTCTATGCACTGTTTTATGTGCCGGCATTTTGTGTGCTTGTACGAATTCACAGTTCATTATAG
>CAMUXX010000144.1 GCA_947164805.1 uncultured Elusimicrobia bacterium
TTTGACGGGTGGAAATTACTTCACTGCCTGCCAGTAAATCTTCCAAAGCCAAACGTTTTTTAGAAAATAACACAAAAGCAAAACCTATAAAAGCAGTAAAGAAGTTCATAATATAACCTATAGCCCTCAAAAAAGCTTTTCCGAAAGTCAAACTTTGTTTTGTTTTACGGTCTATTACTTTTATACCAAGCAAAAATTTACCGACAGTCTGCAATTTACCTGTACTGAAAATTGCTACATACAAGACAAAAATTGAAACAGAAACTAACACATAAATTTTTACATTGGAAATTTTTAAAATCCCGTATATGAGAGAAGAAACCGTTGCCCAAAGCATAAAATCAATAACAAAAGCAATAGCTCTTTCAAAAACAGATGCCAGGTTATAATTGTTTTCTCGTTTTATTTGTTCCTGCCCCAATGTTTCCATCGTTTCCATTTAATCCTCCTGCCCTAATAACTTATTATACAAGTTTTTTAAGAGTTTGACACAATTTAATTAGTATATGGTGTTAACAAATTAATAAGTTCTTTATTTCTCATACGTTTTGCAATATCCAAAGCAGTTAAACCGTTACCGTTTTTCTTATTTGCATCGGCGCCGTTTTCAAGCAATAGTTTAACCACATTTATACGTTTATTATAAGTTGCTGTAGTTAAAGGTATAACACCGACTTTGTCACTAAAATTAACATCAGCCCCGCAAGCAATTAAAAATTTTACAGTGCTATATTTACCTTGACCGGCAGCTAAAATAAGGGGGGTATCCTTTCGGTCGTTTGGTTCGTCGCATTGTGCACCATGCGCAAGCAAATATTTTGCAATTTCGGTATGCCCTTCTTGTGCTGCCAAGTGCATAGGTCCGGCACCGCCGTCTTTTTGTTTTACATTAACATCAGCGCCATTTTCAACAAGTAATTTTACTATATCTAAATGGCCTTTATAAACAGCATGTATAAGCGGCGTTGCATTCTTTTTAGGGCTGCAAAAATCAACTTTTGCCCCATGTTCCAGTAATGATTTTACAATTCCACTATATCCGTTACGGCTTGCCAATAACAGCGGTGTATTATTAGTAACGCTTATGGTTTCTGTCTTTGCTCCATAATCTAATAATAAAGAAGCAACTTCAGTATAGCCATTTTCAGCCGCAGCAAGCAAAGGGGTTTCTTGGTGTATATTTTCAATACTGGGGTCTGCCCCGGCAGATAATAAAGTTTTTATAACTTTAGGGCAATTTCCTTTAGCGGCATATCTTAAAGCAGTGGAACCGTATTTATCTCGGGCGTTAATATTTGCATTTTTACTTATAAGTAAATTTACCATATTATCTTTGCAATATGCCGATGCAACTATTAAAGGGGTTTGCCCATATTCGTTTAATGATTCAAGTTTTGCTCCTTTTTCCAGCAAAAATTTGAGCATTTCGGTTTTACCGCTTTTAATTGCCAATTCAGTTAAAGTTTCTTTATTGTTTATCAAAGTATTAATATCACCGCCTTTATTTAAAAATTTTTCAACAGCAATAATATTGCCGGAACTTACAGCTTTTATAATACTTTTTTCTTTTGATTTTGAGGGGGAATAATTTAACAACGCCAGTAATGACATAAACAAAACCCAAGCCAAAACTATATAATGTATTATCTTGGCAGGGGGTATTTTTTGAAATATTTCTATAAAAGATTTATCGGAACCGAATATAGATTCAAATAATTTTTTACCTAAATCTATGGTTAGTAAATCTTCTTCTTCCGCATATCTTCTTTTGTATTTTTTTTGTGGGGCTGCTTTTACTTGTTGTACTACGGGCTTACTTTGTATAACGCCTGCGGAAAATAAAGCGGCAATATCGTGATTATTATTTTTTACGGCAGCATCTAAAGCCGTCCAACCATCATTAGTTCTCGCATTTTTATTTGCACCCTTTTCAAGCAGTAATTTGACTATTTCCAACTGTCCTTGTTGGGCGGAAACTATTAAAGGCGTCCACCCATTTGCATCGGGCAAATTAACATTTGCGCCGTTATCTAAAAGTATTTGTATTAATTCGCTGTCTTTATTGGCACAAGCAAAAATAAGCGGTGTTCCAAGGGGGGAATTTTGGGGATTAATATTTGCCCCTAAATCTAAAAGAGTTTGTATAAGGTCTGTATTTCGTGAACTGATTGCAACAAGTAAAGGCGTCCACCCGTCTTTATTTTGCTGGTTTATATCTTCGCCCTTTTCAAGCAATTCCAGGACGGTTGCTTTATCGCCGTAACCGACGGCATCAATCAAATTTTTCTTATCAAAAAATAAGCCCATAATTAACGTATTTGTTTTATGGCCCAGTCAAAAAATTTGCGCCAAATGCCATAAATTTTTTGCGCTTCCTCCGCAGTCATTTGGGGGGAAATACGCTCATAATTTTTTAACTCGCGCCATGCGGAAATATCAAGCCCGCGGCTTAATGCGGAAATTAATGCCGCCCCTGTTAAAGTGCTTTCCTTTTGCTTGTTTTGGCAAATGGTTAAACCCAAAATTGCCGCCTGGAAAGCCACCAAATTTGCACCGCTTAAACCGCCGGAAGTTTGCAAACTTTCCAAATTATACCCTTGTTGCTTTAAATAAAAAATTGCATCGCAAAGCAAAAACACAAGGCCGCGCATGGAGCCTGCAATAATATCTTCCTTTTTCGTATTTGGTAAAAAATTAGAAAAAACCGGTTTTAAGCCAAAATCAAAATAAGGCGATCCTAACCCGCCCAAAGCCGGTAAACATAAGACGGGATTTTGGGAAGTAGCAAAAATTTTATCAAGTTTATGCACATTAAAATTAAGCCCCAAATTTTTTAGCCACGATATAAAAGAGCCTGCCGTATTTAAAGGGACTTCAAGTAAATAATAAGGCTCGCGGCCGGGCCTACTCCATGCAAGTGAAGTCAAAACACCTTTGACATCTGCACTTTTATGCCCGATATTTAAAAGGAAAAATGCACCCGTTCCGTAATTAATTAAAGCAGTACCCTTTTCCAAAACACCGCAAGCGGCGCAAGCGGCCTGCTGGTCGCCGGTAGAAACGGTAATCTTAATGTTTTTATATGTACCGAAATCCCCTGAACTTGTAGTAACATGAGGTAAAATATCAGAAGTTAAGCCGAAAGATTTTAAAATATCTTCATCTGAAGTAATTTGTGCTAATTTTTCCTTAAAGCTATC
>CAMUXX010000145.1 GCA_947164805.1 uncultured Elusimicrobia bacterium
ATGTACTCCTATTTCCCTATGACATCCGGAACAATTAATACATACAAATACTCCTAAATTTACACTGGCCCATGTTGGAGATGTTCTTTTACAATCAGCACATAATCTATTTTCAGGCTTTTTTAAAAGTTGATTAATTACGACTAATTGTTTTTTAATCGCTTCTGCTTTTTCTTTTTGAGTCATTGACATTTTTAAATTTTCGAATATAACTTTTTTACCGTTAAAACGCGAAGTTTCAACAGTTTTATCCGCTGCTACTATGATTGCTTTTGCTCTTTCTATATCCTCTGCGGTTAAAAGATTTTTAATACCGTTTGCCCCGTTAGTTTCAACTTTTAGGGAGATATTCAATTTTTTTGCACTTTCCTCAAGGGCTTGGGCTGCCATAAAAGTATGTGCGATACCGGTAGGACAAGCAGTAACGGCCAAAATATCAAAACCGGTGTTTTGAGGTGCATCGTTTGAAGATTTTGATTCTTCTTGATCTAAACTTGATATAAATTCCCCGGTTGTTTTTGAATTTATTAGTTTTTCAATAACTTCCGGGTTCATTAACATGGAAGATAATTTGCTTAAAATATCCAAATGTTCATTTTGTGCGGTAGCCGGAACAGCAATTAAAAAAATAATTTTTGCCGGTTGTCCGTCTAAAGAATCAAAATCTACGCCGTTCGGCAAAACCATTGCCGCAAGCCCTGCTTTAGTTACGGCTGAACTTTTTGCATGTGGTATTGCTACGCCTTCACCTACACCGGTAGAGCCTTCCTTTTCACGTTCTAAAATATCTTGGCGATATTTTTCTAAATCAGAAATGTTACCGCCTTTATTCATAAGGCCAGTAATTTGGTTTAAAATATCTTGTTTCGAAGTGGCTTTTGCATTTAATATTATATTGTTGCCGAGTAAATCTGTTATTTTCATAAAATCCTCTTTATTTAGGTAAAAATTGTTTTGCAATAGGTACTAAATTTAAAATATCTGTTTTAGTAGGCAAATTTTCACTGATTGCACAAGCACCACCGCAAGCGACAGAAAATTCGAAGGCTTTTTTATAATCTTTAGTTTGCAACCAGCCTGCTATAAAACCGGCAACCATAGAATCCCCCGCTCCAACGGAATTAATTACTTTCATCCCTGTTATAAAGGACGGGTGTTGCATGATTTGCCCTTCTTGTGTTAGAAGTAAAGCGCCTTTTGAGCCTAAGGAAACTAATACATTTTTAGCACCAAGTTCCTGTGCTTTTTTTGCATATTTTATTATGTCCTTTTTTGTTTTTATTTTTGCATTAAATAAAGATGAGAGTTCAGCTAAATTCGGCTTAATTAAAAAGGGGTGATATTGCAAAGAATTTAATAGTAGATTATTGGTTGTATCCACAACAGTTAAAATATTTTTGCCTTTTAATTCTTTTAATATTTTATGATAAGTATCATCTTTTAAACCATTTGCTACGGAACCGGATAAAACCAAAAAATCCCCATCTTTAATGTTTGAGAGTTTGGACAATAAGTTCTTAAAGTCTTTTTCCGTTACTTTAGGGCCTTTGCCATTAATATCCAGTTCTTTTAAGTATTTGATTTTAACATTAATACGGGTTTGCCCTTCCTTCAATTTAATGAAATCTAAATGTGATACATGATTTTTTATCATTGAAAGCAGGGTTTCACCGGTATATCCGGCGCAAAAACCTGTTGCTTTGCATTTAAAACCTAAGTTTTCTAATACTAATGCAACATTTATACCTTTTCCTCCTGGGAAAAGTACTTCCCTTTCTGTTCTATTAATTTCTTTGAAAGGTTTTTTAGGTAAAAATACTAAATAATCTAAAGAAGGGTTTAAAGTAATTGAGTAAATCATATAATAACATTATAACAAATATTACATAATTTAGATATTTTTTATCGGTTTTTGGATGAGAAATAAGCCACAGAAAATAATAAATAAGCCAAGTAATTCATAACTTGTAGGATATCTGCGTAGGGCAAAAATATCAAGCACCATGGCAACAACAGGGGAAAAGTAAGTAACAGATGCCATCCTCGTTGCCCCCCACCTTTTAATAAGTTCCACCATAAGCAAAAATGCTATTGCGGAAGAAAACACCCCGGCACAAATTATTGAAATTATCACTTTTGCGGAAAATTGGCTTGCTTGAGGGAAAGGTTCCGCTAAAAACGAAACCATAAGCAAAATTACCGCCGAAATTAAGTATTGGTAAAATGTATTTGCCTCTAAAGTAGTTTTATTATTATCAACCATAATTTTTTTGGTCATAACATTGCCAAGCCCGTAAGACCATGCCATAAATAACAGTGCAATATAGCCGTAAATTTCTGTTGAATTTATGCCGTGGAAGTTGGCACTCACTTTTGGCCAAGTAATGACGAGCAAGCCAATAATTCCAAAAATTATACCGAAAGCGCGGCGCCAGGTAAAACGGTCCACCCCTTTTAAAATAATTGCACCTGCGATAAAGGACCATATCGGCACAGTCCCGTTAAAAATGCCACCCACCGTAGGTGCAACAAAACGTTGCCCCCAAGATAATGCGGCAAAAGGGAAAAGTATCAGTAAAAAACCTATAACAAAAGGGCGCCAAAGTTGTTTTGGGTTAATTTTTAAACTTTTCTTTTGAATTGTGTATAACAGAAGGAAGAATATTAAACCTGCAAGTACCCTAAAAAATGTGCTCCAATAAGGTGGCAAAGCGGTAACGATATTTTTTGTTGCCAAAAAAGCAGTACCCCAACAAAGTGCCAAACAAAATGCTAAAAAGTAACTCATAAATTTCCCCTTAAATATTTATCGTAAATTTCTTTGTCTTGTTCGGAAAAACAGACAAAAATAACTTCTTGTATTTGTTTTAGTCTCGGTACAATTTCTTTAACGGTATTTATTGCAATTTGCGCCGCTTGGTCTTTCGGGAAACGATATACCCCGGTTGAAATACACGGAAAAGCAATAGTTTGACAAGCATAACTTTCCGCAAGTTTTAGGGAGTTTTGATAGCATTTTTTTAAAAGTTCTGCTTCATTATTTTCCCCCCCGTACCAAACCGGGCCGACGGTGTGAATAATATGTTTTGCCTGCAAATTAAACCCCGGTGTTATTTTTGCCTCACCGGTATCGCAACCGCCTAAAGTTTTGCAAAATTCCAAAAGTTTTGGGCCAG
>CAMUXX010000146.1 GCA_947164805.1 uncultured Elusimicrobia bacterium
AGGTGCCGGGGCAGGTGCTTTTTTGAGTTTGTTAATCATTTTAATTAACATAAACACCGCAACCGCAACAATTAAGAAACTAACCATTGTGTTTAAAAATGCACCGACATTTAAAATAATTGCACCGGCTTGATTTGCCGCATCAACTGACGGGTAAGGGCCGGCAACATTAGCACCGTCTTTAATAGTAAAAAATAAATTGGAAAAATTTATTTTTGACATTATTAAATTAAACGGCGGCATAATTATATCTTTAACTAAAGAATTAACTACGCCGGAAAAGGCAGCACCGATTATGATACCGACTGCCATATCAATCATATTGCCTTTGACGGCAAATTCTTTGAACTCTTTAATAATTTGTTTCATTATTTTAACCTCTCACACTTATTTATTTTTACTTCTTTTTACTGCTTTTTTTACAATCTTTTTTGCAGGCTTTTTAACTGTTTTTTTAACTGCTTTTTTTGTTTGTTTTTTGGCAACTTTTTTTACTGCTTTTCGTTCTGCCGTTTTCCCAAAAACAATTTTTGCGACTTCATCCATGTGGGTTACCGGAATAAGGTTTAATTCCTTTCTTATTTGTTCCGGTATCTCTGAAACATCTTTTTCATTTGTTTTTGGGTATAATATTGTTTTAATATTTTCACGGTAAGCAGCCAAAAACTTTTCCTTAATACCGCCGACGGGTAAAACGCGCCCTGTTAGGGTAATTTCGCCTGTCATGGCAATACCCTTTTTAACCGGGGTATTGGTAATTAAACTTGTCAAAGCCGTACAAATTGCGATACCTGCACTCGGGCCATCTTTTGGAACCGCGCCTTCGGGAAAGTGTATATGAATATCGTTTTTGTCAAAATCAAATTTTTTGCCATACCCTTTTGCGCGGGCATAACTTAAAGCAGCTTGAACACTTTCCTTCATAACATTTCCAAGTGCACCGGTTAAAATCAAGCGGCCTTTGCCTTTAAAAGATGTGGCTTCAATGGCAAGGGTTTCCCCCCCAACCGAAGTCCATGCAAGGCCGGTAGAAATACCTATTCCGTTTTCTTCTGCCGCAAAATTTGTATATTTTGGGATACCCAAAAACTTTTCCAAATTATCTTTGGTAACCGTTACGGGTTTTTTGTTTTCAATGTACATCTTAGCAACTTTCCTTGCTATTGTACCTATTTCCCTTTCAAAACGGCGAACGCCTGCTTCACGAACATAATCGCGCATAATACTGTCAAGCGCGCCGGTATCAATTTTAAGCAAATTATCCTTTAAGCCATGCTCTTTTAATTGCCTGGGGATTAAATATCTTGTGGCAATTTCACGCTTTTCATAATTTGTGTAGCCGGAAAATTCTATAACTTCAAGGCGGT
Source organism: uncultured Elusimicrobia bacterium (assembly GCA_947164805.1). Lineage (GTDB taxonomy): Bacteria > Elusimicrobiota > Elusimicrobia > Elusimicrobiales > Elusimicrobiaceae > Proelusimicrobium. Next base: position 1,368 of record CAMUXX010000146.1, read on the forward strand.
CGCGCAAAGTTGTGGGTATTGAAGCCAAAGAATTTGCCGTAGTAATAAACATTACTTTTGATACATCAAAAGGAACATCCAAATAATGGTCAACAAAGTCTTTATTTTGTTGCGGGTCCAAAAGTTCAAGGAGTGCCGCAGCAGGGTCCCCGCGCCAATCGGAACCCATTTTATCAATTTCGTCAAGCAAAAATACGGGGTTATTTGTTTTGGCTTTGCTGATACCTTGGATAATACGCCCCGGCATTGAACCGATATAAGTGCGCCTATGCCCGCGTATTTCGCTTTCATCACGCACACCACCTAGTGACATCCTTATAAATTTGCGCCCGATAGCAGAAGCAATTGATTTTGCAATAGAAGTTTTACCTGTTCCCGGTGGCCCTACAAAGCATAAAACAGGCCCTTGCAAACTTTTTGTAAGTTGGCGGACTGCAAGATATTCAAGCACGCGCTCTTTAACTTTTTCAAGCCCAAAGTGGTCTGCTTCTAAAACAGTTTTGGCTTTATCTAAATCCAAAATATCTTCGCTGGAAATATTCCAGGGCATATTTACAAGCCAGTCTAAAAATGTTCTTGAAACTGTTGATTCCGGAGAAAATGGTGCCATTTTACTAAGGCGTTCAATTTCTTTATTTGCAACTTCCGCGGCTTGTTTAGGGAGATTATTTTTCTTTACTTTTTCACGCAAATCGTCCAAATCTTTTTGGAAGTCGTCTTTTTGGCGGAGTTCTTTTTGAATTGCCTTCATTTGTTCATTTAAATAATATTCTTTTTGTGATTTGTCAATTTGCCGTCTGACTTTTGAGTGAATTTTTTCTTCCAAATTAATAATTTCCACTTCGCTGGCAAGAAGTTTTAAAAGTTTTTCAAGGCGAGTTTTTACATTAACCGCCTCCAAAATATTTTGGCGTTCCTGTGTTTTGACTATTATATTTGAGGCAATAGTATCGGCCAGTTTTGACGGATCTTCAATTTGCCTTAAAAAAGAAACACCTTCAATGGCGATACGTTTTGAAGCCATGGCATATTCTTCAAAAGCATCCAAAGTCTGGCGCATTAGGGCCTTGATTTCGGCATCCGGTGCGGCATCATCTTGCGGGTAAGAAACCTCCGCGAACCAACATTTTGCAATATTATCAAAAGCCAAATTGTCTATTTTTGCGCGGGAAATACCTTGCAAAAAAACTTTCATGCTGCCATCCGGCATTTTTAAAGATTGGGTTATTTCAGAAAGTACGCCGAATTTATAAATATCATCTGCGGTCGGGTCATTAATTTCCGCAATTTTTTGGGAAACGGATAAAACATATTTCCCTGTTGTTCCAAGTGCAAGTTCTATTGCCATAACAGATTTTTTCCTGTCAACTGAAATCGGCAAAGACATACCCGGAAACATCACAACATCCCTGATGACGATGGCCGGCAATCTGTTTGGAAAAATTGATTCTTTTTTTATATCGTTTGTAAGGTCCATACAATACCCCTTTTATAAATACTTCGCCTTTAGCAGGCATTTCTTATATTATACCATTTTAACAAAGTGAGTTATTTGACCGGCACTAAGGTAATATGTTAAAATTATCTTATATCCAGGGGTGTGCTATGGAAATAAAAAGAAAAGACGGTTCTGTATTACAAATTTATAAATCAAGAGTTTATAATATAAAAAAACTTGGTTTAACTAATGATTTTTTAAAAAATTTACCGGATAATTTTGATAATATAGGCGAAACAATTTTTAAAGCCCGCAATCAAATAAAGGTTATAGATTTAAACGGACATAAAAT
>CAMUXX010000147.1 GCA_947164805.1 uncultured Elusimicrobia bacterium
GCACAGTACTCGGTTTTTTGCTTTCCGCTTTGGCACTGGGGGTTGATTATTCCGCCAAAAATCCATTAGCGGTTTTGGTACCGCTTTTAATTTTGGCATTACCGATATTTGATACGATATATGTTTCAGCAGTACGCATATCAAAAGGAATATCCCCTTTACAAGGTAGCCCGGACCATGTTGCCTTGCGAATATTCCGCCGAGGGCTAAGCAAAAAACAAGTTTTAATTTGTCTGTTTTTGGGGGCCTTGGTTTTAGATATTTTGGCTTACAGCGTCACAAAAACTAATTTTATAGTAACAGTTTTAATTTATTTATTTGTATTTATTTTTGCTTTAGCTTTTGCTTGGTTTTTAAGGGAGAAAGATAAATGAAAATCTTAATTTACGGCGGTACTTTTGACCCAGTGCATAAAGGGCATATAAAATTATTTTCCGCAGCAATAAAAGAGATTATGCCTGATTTATGTTATGTGTTTGTAGCCTATAATTCCCCGTACAAAGAAGTTAGCCAAACACCTTATAATTTGCGTAAAAAAATGGCCCAAAAAGTTTTTGAGCCATTACATAAAAAAATAATTTTTGATGATTTTGAGAATAAAAAACATCGCAAAGTTTATACCTGTGAAACTCTAAAATATGTAAAGCAAAAATATCCTAAAGCAGAAATTTTTATTTTAGTCGGTACTGACTGCGCCGCCACTTTGGCCCACTGGAAAAATGCAGAATATAATTTTGAAAATGCAACTTTTGTTATCGGTTCAAGACCGGGTTTTAAAGCAGGAAAGCAAAAATTCAGCGCACATATTTTAAAAGGTACTTTCCCAAAAATTTCTTCAAGCGCCTTGCGGTTGCAAATTATGTTAAACGGTAAGACACCAAAGGCAATCTTACCTGAAGTAGCAAAAATTATAAATGAAAATTCACTTTATACTTTAAATATTCACAATTGGCTTAAAGAACATTTAAAAGTACCGCGCTTTAACCATGTACTTGCAGTTGCAAAAGAGGCAGCACAACTTGCCCAAATTTATAATATTGACACAGAAAAGGCTGCCCTTGCCGGGCTTTTGCATGATGCCGGGAAATCACTTACTAAAGACCAAATGGCCACTTACGCAAAAAAACATAAATTAAAGATAGAAGATTTTAATGAACTTGTAAAATATGCGCCGGCCTTATTGCATGCAGATATTTCTGCCCACATTGCAAAAAAACAATTTAACGTTAAAGATGAAGAAATTTTAAATTCAATAGCGCGCCATACTTTGGGTGCGCAAAATATGTCAACTTTTGATAAAATTTTAATGATATCCGATATGTGCGCCAAAGGCAGAAGGCCACAAGATATAAAGTTAATTAAGACTGCTTTAAAAAAATCTTTGGATGAGGGCCTTCTTGCTGCTGAAAAGGTAAAAATAACTTACACCGTTAAAACAAATAAATGGCTAGCACCGCAAGGCATAATGTTATGGAACAAAACAGTATCAAAGAAAAAATAGTTGCTCGCCTTATACTTTTTACGGCACTTGCCCTGCTTATGTGGGGCGGCTTAAGTTATTTTACAAGCCCGCTTGGCCCCATACTCAGCACCCATAAAAATACTAATGTAAATTTCTTGATTTTAACAAAACCCGGTATGCTTATTTCTTATAATCCCGAACTGAAAAAGGGCGTTATTACAAATTTAACGGATAAAGAAACCGCCTTACCTGCGCAAGAAATTGCAAAACATTTTAAACTTGAAAGCATACCTTACATATTGGTACCGAATACACAAAACCGTAAGTTATTTTGGGATAATTTTAAAGACTCTTTAGCCGTTTGGCCCCAAAAACCTTATAAGGTAATACATTACATTTATTCCTATCTAAAAATGCGTTTGACCAAAAAAACTTTCATAAGTATTGGGGATTTTATTTTGATTAGTTATGAACTTCCGTACTTACGAGGTGTTGATTTCACCGTTAAAGAAACCCAAAAACAAAAAGCAAAAACAAAAGCAAAACAAAAAACACCAAAACCGGAAGAAAGGCAAATAACATTAGAAAGCAAACAACAGGAAGAAGATTCAATTTTGGTAGTTGAAGTTTTTAACGCTTCAGGCCATAACGGCTTGGCTTCAGACGTGGCAAGATATTTGCGTAATTTAAATAATGAAGGTACCTTTAAAGTAGACGTAATCAACTTCAGCACATCAAGCGAACGCCAAAACAAAACAAAAATTGTTGCTTTAACAAAGCGTCTTGGTGCTTTAAAAGAATTAAGCAAACATTTAGGCCTTACCAATACAGAAATTCATTACACCGAAGACAAAAATGCTATATGCGAAGCAAGAATTTATTTGGGTGAAGATTTTAAATTGCCAAAGACGGCAAAATAATGATACAATTTCCCTAGACGGAGGTTTCTTATGAATAAAAATTTAAAAAACTTGGCTATCAAAGCAGCTCAAATTTTGGAAGATAAAAAAGGCGAAAGCGTTGCCTTGTATGATTTGGGTGGTAAATCTTCTCTATGCGATTATGTTATAGTAGCGACGGCTACTTCTGCGCCGCATTTAAATGCACTTGAGGAAGAGGTTTCTGTCAAATTAAAAGAAGACGGGTTTTTTAAATTAAACCGTGACGGCTCCGGTAGCCAAATTTGGCGCGTAAGCGATTACGGCGGCCTTATTTTACATTTAATGACAGAAGAAGCCCGCGCTTATTATGCTTTAGATAAAATGTTTGATTTTGCCAAACTTATACCGACAATTTTAAAAACAGCCAAGAAACCTGCCAAAAAAACGGCAAAAAAAGTTACTAAAAAACCTGTAAAGAAAACAACAAAAAAAACTGTTAAGAAAACTATAAAGAAAACAGTCAAAAAATCTGCAAAAACGGCTAAAAGGACAGTAAAAAAAACTGTAAAAAAGACCATCAAAAAAACTATTAAAAAAACTACTAAGAAAGGTGCAAAATAAATGTTAAACACTCTAAAAAACAAAATCCAAAATACTTTAGCTTCCGAATTTAAAGATTTTTCCGGTTTGCCGGAAGTTGTTTTTACACCTGCGCCAAGCCATGTAAAGGCTGATATTTCCTTAACTTGGGCTTTGAGTGCAGCAAAAGTAATGCGCAAAAAT
>CAMUXX010000148.1 GCA_947164805.1 uncultured Elusimicrobia bacterium
CAATATACCCCATATCAAGCCCTGCCATAATTATTAACGGGCTTAACACATTTGGGAAAATATGCCTAAAGAATATATGCAAGCCACCCGCGCCCATCGCGCGCGCGGAAGCCACATAATCAAGTTCCTTGATTTTTAAAACTTCCCCCCTTATCAAACGGGCATAAGAAGGCCAGGCCACAACAGTTAATGCAAGCAGCATATTTAACATGCCGCGCCCAAGCAGGGCGGCAATAACCATAGCAAGTACCATGGACGGTACTGCAAAGATAATATCGGTTAGTCGCATTAAAACTTCGTCAATAATTCCGCCCTTATATCCGGCCAGGCCGCCTATTATAATGCCTATAATAACCGCAAAAAGTACAACAATAATTGATATTTTAAAAGCAAGCCGAGCGCCCCAAATTACGCCGTAGTAAAGGTCATACTGATTTTCGGTAGTACCGAATAAATGGGTTTGGCTTGGGTGCATAGGTTCAATTTCATAACTTGCCTGTGGCATTTTATAACTGTCATGCGGGTTTTGCGGTTTTGCCAAAAACGGTGCAAGCAAGGCTATTATGCCAAATAAGGCAATAAATATGAATCCCGTAAGTGAAGTCTTATTTTTCAATAATTGTTTTACAATTCTCATTTTAACCTAATTCTCGGGTCACAAACCCTATATAAAATATCTGCTACTAAATTTCCGAACACAAATAAAAATGCTACTACTAAAGAAAACCCTAAAATGCCTGCTATATCAAGTTGTCTTGCACACTCTACCCCAAAGCGGCCAAGGCCGTTATAATCAAAAACCGTTTCAACAATAACAGTTCCGCCAAGAAGGCGTATAAATTGTATACTTGCCAAAGTTAAGGCGGGTATTAAAGCATTTCTGACGGCATGGTTTAAAATTACGCGTGTTTCGCTTAGTCCGCGTGCGCGTGCAGCGGTAATATAATCTTTTGAAAGTTCTTCAATTAAACTTGAACGCATTACCTGCATTTGCAAAGCAAAAGAGCCGAAACACAAAGTCAAAGCAGGTAAAACTAAATGGTTTAATACATCAAAAAATACGTAAAAATTTAAATTAAGCAAGGCATCAATTAAGGAAAAGCCTGTATAATTTTTAAATCCGGGCCCGTTTATAATAAGGTCTGCCGAAAGTGAATATTCCCCCGGTGAAAATAAATGATATTTACCGTAAAAAATCATTAAAAGTATCAATCCTAAAACAAATAGCGGCAAGGAAAACCCGGAAAGCGATATAAACCGAAGTATTTTATCTATAAATTTACCTTTGTTAATAGCAGCTAAAATACCAAATAACAAGCCGAAAAATATTACCAAAATTATTGTAACAACCGCAAGTTGTGCCGTTGCCGGAAAGTAACTTTTTATTGCTTTACTGACTGGCATACCTGCACTTTCGGAATACCCCAAATCTCCGCGTATTATTTGGCCGAGCCAACGCCCGTATTGTACCAAAACGGGTGCATTTAAATTGTATTTATCTATAACTTCCTGAAGGGATGATAACTGTTTTGCATCTTTTACATATAAAGCGGCGCGCGTTTCCGGCGGTAAATTGGAGGCTAGAAGAAATAAGAAAAAACTTACCCCTAGGAGTACCAAGGGCAAGGCGATAATTCTTCTCAATACAAATTTAAACATAGTTATATGTTATAATATTTGTCACATTTTAACAAGTAAAAAGAAATTAAAAAACACCGATTTTTGGATCTTTGTTTAACCTATCGTTTGTCTTTTGGTAATTGTCCAGAAATTTGTTTTCTAAGTCTTGCTTTTGTTTCATTTCCTGGGTTTTTAATTGATTTAAGAAGTTTTCTGCTTGGTAGAGATCCGATGCCAATTTAACAAAATTAAAAGTATAAATAGGATCTGTTTCCACGAATCTTTGAGATATTGGGTTAGTAAAAAATACCCATTGTTCTTGTTTAGAAGCTAAACCGTTTTCAATTTTTTTGCCGATATCTGCCAAATATCTTTGTGAGATCGTTGCTTTGTTGTAATGATTTTCGGAAATTACATCAGTTATATAAGCCGTTGTCATTATCGCACAGAAGATACCTAGAGGCCAAATGCCGTCTACTATACTTTTGCGCACATATCTGTTGGCAGGACGTTTAAGTTTTTCTACATCTTGCATAAAATTTTTAGAGCCGGGTCGTAAGTTCGTAATTTCTTCTACATATTTGATTCTTTCATCAATGTTTTTACCCTTAAGCATACTTCTGATATATGTCAAGTTATAGAACTTCACATCCGTAATACCTTCTCCAAAATCAGTTAAATATTTCATTATCCTAGTAGTTAATTCATGTTTAATAATTTGTGGGTCCATTGCTGTAAACATTAATTTGATATCTGCCTTTTGTTTTTGTGGTAATATTTCTAAGTAAGCATACTTCAAAATATCTACAGGATCAACACTATTCCTAAAAAAAGGTAACATTTTGTTAGTATAAATTAAGTTATTATAATGGATGGAAGATGTTCTGAGAGGATTATAAAAATTTTCATAACTGAAGCGGTTTTTAAAATATAATATACAATTTCTAAATTGATTTGTTCTGTCTGGGCCTATCAACTTTGAATAAGGAAGTTCAGTATTTAAATATTCTTCGTTTATAGTCAATTCTATAAGTTCTTTTAATTTATTTAAAACAAATTGATCTTGTAGCCTAATAGCCTTTAATGATTCGGAAGTTTCTGCGGGTAAATATTTAGTATATGCAATAATTCCCATAGCTTCTTTATCTGCTACGTCAAGAGCCCGGGTATAAAATAAGATTCTGTCTTCTTCCTCAATTAACTGTTGGTACCAAGTTGGCGAATTTTTTATCCATCTTCGTCCTCTGTCATATATGCCGAAATTGCTGTTAAATTGCCAATACAAATCGTCAATTTGTGATATAAAGTTTTGACTGTATGGGGTTATATTTCCCATTGAAAGAGGGGACATAAAATCAACCTCTTGTGCAAATATAGGCATATTAAAAAAGAGTAATGTAATGCTAATAATCAGATAAGTATATTTTTTAAATTTGGTCATAGTTCTTTCCCTTTATTATATTTTAGAAAAAAGTAA
>CAMUXX010000149.1 GCA_947164805.1 uncultured Elusimicrobia bacterium
TCAGGCTCGTGCCTGGGAAAGTAAGAATTTGAGAAGAGCAAATGTTTCCGCCTTTGGCTTCGGCGGGCAAAACGGCCATGCCGCTTTGGAAGAATATGACGCAAACCATACTTACACTACCGAAACCTCAACACAAGAAACTAAACAAATACAAACTTTACCCCAAACAAAACCGGAGGATAAAATGAATTATCAGTTATTAGTGGATGAAGATAAATTACTTGGCGATATGCTAATATTTTCTGCCCCCACGAGAGAAGAACTTTTTGATTTGCTTAATAAAATTTCCAGGGAAATTACGGACGATAAATTTTATTTAGTTAAAAACGCTTACAAAAACCATACAGCACCGCGTGCGCAATTTGCCGTATCAATAAATGCGGAAGACACACAAAAACTTAAAACGAAAATTGCATACTTCTTAAAAATTGCCGCCGGTTCAAATGTTTGGGAAGAACAATCTTTATACCTCAAAATGAAAGGTATTTACCCGTTCCACCCCACAACACAAAAGCCGAAAGTTTGCTTTATGTTCCCCGGCCAAGGCGCACAGTATGTGGACATGATGAAAGATTTGGCAAGCAAATATAAAATCGTACGCGATACTTTTGAAGAAGCCGATAATATTTCCATGAAACTTGCCGGTGTTTCTTTAACTGAAGTTATCTGGTCTAAACCCGGCGAAGATAAAGAAAAACTTAAAGAACGTGAGGAAGGTATTAAAAGAACCGAAATCACACAACCTGCAATTTTAACCGCAAATGTTGCCATGATGCGCCTTTTATATCAATTCGGTATTAAACCCGATGTTACCATGGGCCACAGTTTAGGCGAATACGGAGCTGCAGTTGCCGCCGGAATTTTGTCTTTTGAAGATGCTTTAAAGGCAGTAACTATGCGTGGCAGTGCCATGGCAGGTTTAAATAATAAAGATAACGGTAAAATGGCTGCAGTTGCAGCAAGTGCCGATAAAGTTGAGCCGGAACTCAAAAAAATCAGCGGTTATGTGGCTGTTGCAAACAAAAATTGCCCTACGCAGACTGTTATTGCCGGTGAATCACAATCGGTAGATGATGCCGTCAATATGTTTAACAACATGGGTATGCAAGCGGTTGTGATACCTGTATCACATGCTTTCCACTCGGCTATTGTCCGCCCTGCAGCGGAGGGTTACAGAAAATTTTTGGATACTTTAACTTTCCACGCACCTGTTTTGCCGATAACTTCAAATGTATCTGCGGATTTTTACCCGCAAGATATTCAAACAATTAAAGATACTATGGTTGAACAAATCATGAGTTCCGTTGAGTGGATCAAACAAGTTGAACTTGCTTATCAGCGAGGTGTAAGGTTGTTTATTGAAGTTGGCCCAAAACGCATTTTAAGTGCTTTTGTAACAAATACTTTAGAAGGTAAAAAAGATATACGCGTGCTTGCTTCAAACCATCCAAAACGCGGCGGTATTACGGAATTTAATGACTTGATGGCCAATTTGGCTGCCGCCGGTATTGAAGTTGATTGGAGTAAAACCGATTTAAATAAAGCAGATACTTTATATAACCCTGCTTTTGTTAATGCTATTATGCCAAAGAAAGCGGAAATCGTAAGTATTCCCGTAAATACACAAGTTAACACAGGGAACATTACGATAGAGAATATAAATTGCACTTTAAATTTAACACAAGAACAAGCGCAAGTTTTACTTAAAACTTTACAGGAAAAATTGGGCGGTGTTACTGTTATTAAACAAGAAACGCCAAAACAAGAAATACAAAAACAAGAAACACCCGAAAAAGAAACTGTTATCGAAGTGAAACCCGAACCGAAACCGGAACCGGAACCTAAAAAGGAAGTTAAACCTTTGGATGAGGCAACAGTAACCAAAGAAGTTATTACATTAATCTCACAAAAAACCGGTTACCCAGAAGATATGCTTGAACTTGATGTTGATATGGAAGCCGAACTCGGTATAGATACAGTCAAGCAAGCGGAAATGTTGATTTTACTCCAGGAAAAATACGGTATAGCATCAAATACCGCTTTGGTTTTGAAAGATTACCCAACCATCAGGCATTGTATTAACTACATAATGTCAACAAGTAAAGAACACAATGCCCCTAAACAAGAAAAAGAAGCCCCTTCTGCAAAAGCAGAAGACCCTTTACCCAAACCAAAGGAACAAGAACCGGAAGAGGCAGCGCCTAAACAAGAGGTTCAGCAAGAAGAACAAGAAGTAAAGCAAAAACCTAAACAAGAAGAGGCACCGGTCAAAGAGGAAGAAACCTCTAAAATAGCGGAATCTGAAACAAGGCAGGTAAATACCAAACACCGTTTTTTACCGGTTTTGGCAGATGCACCGATTTCCGAAGAGGCAAAACGTAATTTGTCCCCTAAAAGAACTATTTTAATATTTTCCGATAATGCCACACTTACAAAAGCATATAATGATGCTTTTAAAATGGAAGGCCTTAAAACACATATCTTTACTAAGTTAAAAACTCGCGGTAAAAATGTAAGTATGACTTCTTGGGAATCTTTGGAGGAAACCCAAACCGCCTTGGAAACTTTCGCCAAGGAAAACCAGTATCCCGTGCAAGGCATAGTTTATTTGCTTCCGTGTTCTTTAAAAAAATACGATAAAAAACAAAGCCCTGCCGTTGAAGCGGAAGAATATTTAAGGCCATTAAAACTTGCCGTAAAAATATTTGAAAAAGATTTAAAAGATAAAACTAATGCCGATACTTTTATTGCTACCGTGTTTGAAAATGAAAGCGGTATTCCTTTCGTAAGTAAAGAGAACCCGACAAACGGAACAGTTTTGGGTACTGCCCTTTGTTTAAGAAAAGAACTGTATGAAAATTCGGGTATTTTTGGCAAAATAATTGCTTTCGGTAAAATAATATCTGCCGAGGTAATGGCACAAAAAACCATATACGAAATTTTGAAAGGGGACGGCCGTTGCTTAGTCGGTTATGATAATGAAAACAGGCATACACTCTTTTATTTACCGTATAAATTTGCCGATAATGAAAGCATTTCTTTAGAAGGTAAAACACTTGCTTTTACCGGTGCGGGAACAGGTTTGGGT
>CAMUXX010000150.1 GCA_947164805.1 uncultured Elusimicrobia bacterium
GTTAAATTAAAAATAGTATCGGGTGAAATTAAAAATTCCGTAAATGTAATTCCAAACGCAATAATAAAAACAAAAAAAGTAAAACTCCAAAACTCCCGCCTGCTTGCACGGCCCGAAAAGCAAAAATACATCCTAAAACATTTTTTTACATACCCCATAATTTACCCCCTATAATATAATTATAATAGATTATTTAAAATAATCTTAAATAATTATAATAAAACGAAATTAATTTGTCAATATTTTTGTTAAATCTTTAAAAATGCTATCATTTATATATGGCGCAATTCTTCTATTCACAATCAAAAATGGGGCTTTATCGCGAATGCCCGTTAAAATATAAATTCCGCTATATCTTAAAAATACCGGAAAAGCCAAAATATTTCTTTACTTTCGGTACAATTTTGCATAGCGTGATGGAATATCTTTATTCCACTCCGCAATTCCCCCCACTTGAAGATGCTTTGAAATTTTTTAAGCAAAAATGGTCTGCCCAAACTTGGCAGGAAAAGGGCTACGGTAGCCTAGAAAAAGAACAAGAAGGCTTTCTTGAAGGCCAGGAAATCATAAAAAAATATTATGCAAAGCATTTGGCCGATAATTTGCACCCGCTTTCCACCGAAATGAAGGTTTATGCCGATATTGACGGTTTAACCGTTATGGGTATCGTGGACAGGATTGATTATTTGGGTGACGGTAAATTGGCAATACTGGATTATAAAACCGGCAAAACATTAAAGCGCGAGCCGGACCAACTTATGTTTTACCAAAAACTTTTGGAAAACAGCCCAAAACTTTTGCCTTTAGTGCAAGCGCGCGACGTGGAAATACAAAAAATCAGCATAGAAAAAATGCTTTTTTACCATCTTCCCACTTTAACGGAAGACAGTTTTAAACCTGTCCCTTCCGCCGAACTTGACCTTTTTTGGAAAGGTGCAATGAAAACGGCTGAAAATATTTTGGCAGAAAAATTTGAGCCGACACCGTCGGAACAATCTTGCCGTTGGTGTGATTATCGCGGCAGCTGCCCTGTTTGGAATTTAAACCAAGAACCGAAACCGGAACAGGAACAGGAAAAACCACAAGAAACTTTAGCGGAAAAAATTGACCGCCTTGGTCAACTTTCGGCAGAAGGCCGCGCTTTGAAAGCGGAAATTATTAAAACCTTAAAAGAACAAAATTTAAATATAAGTTTCGGCACCTCTTACAAAGCGGAACTTAAAGAAAATGAAGTTCTGACTTTTAAAGACGAGGAAAAAACTTTAGAATTTTTAAAACAAAACAATTTACTTAACAAGACTTTAAAACCGACGGTAAAAAGTATCTTGGCTTTGCTTGATGACCCTGAAATCAGCGAAGACAAAAAACAGCAGTTGCGTGCTTTGGCAACTAAAGAAATAAAAACTAAATTACAGTGTGTAAAAACTGAAGACTAGAATTTTGGAGTAGTTTATGATTGATTTTTTAAAGAAAAACTTTAATATAAAAGTTTCATTAGTTTTTGTATTCTCGGCATTAATTATATTTTTTTGTGCGCGCCTTGCACTGCTTTTAATTTACAGCACAAATTTTGAAATGCTTACAAATTGGCAAGTTTTTAAAGCATTTTTGAACGGTATTAGGTTTGATTATTATGTCATTGCCGTGTTTTTGTTGCCTTGTTTGCTGATGATGAATTTACCCGTAAAAAGCCGTATTTGGTTTAAAATATGGGCTTTTATAGGCTATTCGGTAATTTTTTTAATATCACTTCTTTTAATTGCTGATGTGATTTATTTTCGCGAGGTAAACCGCCATATTGCACAGGAAATTATACAAATTAAATATGAAATGGGTTTTATGGTTAATTATGCAATAACCCAATATTGGTATATTTTAATTATTTTGATAGGTTTTCTTTGTTTCGCTCTTTGGTTTCTTAACGAACAAGTAAATAAATATTGGCAGGCACCTAAATTTAGCTTTAAAAACCTTATAAAAATTATTTTGGTTTTTGTAGTTTTAATTGTTTTAGGTGTTAGGGGCCATTTAGGCGGCGGTAAATCGCTTGGAGTTGTATCCGCTTATAATTATGCGGAGACTACCAATGAAGCTGCTTTAATTATGAACGGTGTTTTTTCTTCCTATCATATATGGCGTAAAGGGAAGATGCAATCTAATGTTAATAATTATCCTTTTGATAAAGCATTAATAGAGGTGCAAGACTTAATTAAAGAAAAAGAAAGTGAATTTCTATATAAAAATTTCCCTCTTCTACAATTTCCGAAAAATCAAAGTAAAGTTAAAGACATTAATTTTGTAATTATAATGTTAGAAGGTTGGTCAAAATACGTGATTGGTGCATATAATCCTTTAGGTGATACGCATACTCCTTATTTTGACGAAATGGCAAAAAACGGTGTACTTTTTACCAATGCCTATGCAACGGGCCAGCGCAGTATTTTGGGTTTTGCAAGTATTTTTGCGGGGTTGCCTTTAGTAAACAGTTTACCAATGTTCGGTTATGGTCTGGAACAAAATAGTATAAATAGGATGCCGCTTGATTTCAAAAAAGAAGGTTATTACACTGTATATGTGCAAACGTCAAATCGTGATTCTTACCGTATGTGTGCTTTGGCCAATTCATTAGGTGCTCAAGAAACCTATGGCGGTGAAGATATCCCAAATTATATGGAATATCAAGGAAGGCCTACCTATGGTTACGATTATGATGCCATAATGTTTATGGCAGATAAAATAAAAGAAAGACAAAAACATAATTTTATGGCTTTAGCGTTTACAGGTACTACCCACGAACCTTTTGTTAAACTTACTGATGAATTTGAAATTTATAAAGACGGTTCAATGCAATCTGAATATAAAAATTCTATTGCTTATGCCGATTATGCTTTGGGATCTTTAATCAATCGTGCAAAAGAAGACGGTTGGTTTGATAATACGGTTTTTATATTCCTTTCTGATCATACAGGTCGTTTAACAGAACATAAAATACTTCGTGATAATTTTGAAATTCCTCTTTTGATTTATGCACCAAAAATTTTAAATTCACAAAAAA
>CAMUXX010000151.1 GCA_947164805.1 uncultured Elusimicrobia bacterium
ATAAGTAACGGTATAAAAACTTATGAAAGCCACGCAGGAAATTGCGGCCTTGCCAAAGCCGGCAGCGGTGATGTTTTAGGCGGAATTATTGCCGCTTTATATGCACGCTTACTTAAAAAATATGATGGCAAAAAAGCAGCCCTATATGCCACCGCTATGGGCGCGTATTTGCATGGCTGCGCGGCAGACTTTGCTGCCAAAGAAATAGGCAAAACCTCTTTACTTGCAACTGATGTCATAAACAAAGTACCAAGTGCCATAAAAAATTTGTTAAAATAAAATTATAATTTATAATAGGAGAAATTATGAAAAAGTTTCTTGCATTATTCATTGTTTTAATTGCAGTTTTAGTAGGCGGATATTTATATTCCACCCGTGATACAAAAAATGTTTCTGCCGATAATAATCAAAATATTTCCGAACAAAAAACAAAAAGAAAACCGGCTTTTGCTAAAGATGAAGAAAATATAAATATTACTTCAGAACAAATAAATTCTGCGGAATTTGAAATTGTGCCGACTATGGAAAGTGTTTCCAAAGCCAAGAACCAAGTGTGGGCAGGTGCTTTTCAGTTGGTGTGGAATGATTTTATGAATGAACTTGTTAAAGGTCCAATTAAATTTTTAAAGAAACAGCCTGCTATGGTAGACTTGCTTAATAAGCAAAAATTCACTACTAATGATATTCAAGAAAGTGCTTATTATAAGAAATGGGGGGAAGCATCACCGAAATTAAAAAAGGAAATTGAGGACGGAATTTGGGAAAAGTTTAAAGAAAAAAGTCAAATTTTAGATTCCTTTGATTTTACACCTAGACTACACAAATATTTTTTATATGTGATGATGAAAAAAGATTTGGAATATGAAAAAGAATTTGAAAATTTACAGCCAGGTAAATTTGAAGGAAGTGAAGTATTGGTTAAATATTTCGGTATAGAACAAGAGGATTTTGGCAGAAATGTTAAAAAAACTGTGGGTGTTTTATTTTATAATAATGACAAAGATTTTGCTATTACCTTACACTCAAAACAAGGTGATTTAATTCATTTATACAAAGTTAATACCGATAAAACTTTAGCGGAAATATATGAAGAAATGAAAGAAAAAGCCCAAAACGGTTTTGGCCGCATGCGTTCGGAAGATAGATTTAAGGCCCCCAAAATTGACTTTAATAAAACGCAAGAGTTTAAAGAACTTTATAATAAACCAATAGTTTCGCATACCCCGGGTATAGATTATTGGGAAATTGAAAAAGCTATGGAAAGAATACAGTTTAAAATGGATGAGTTTGGTGCAAAAGTAGTAGCAGAAGCCGGAATAATGGCTTTAGGGAGAAGCATTGCTTCACGTCCGCCTGAACCACGTTACTTTTATCTTACCGGGCCTTATGCAATATTTATACAAGAGCAGGGTAAAGCGCCATACTTTGCGGCCTATATTAAAGACCCTAGTAGTATACAATAATTGTGGCAAATGTTTAAAATTTTTTGATATAATAAAAAAGTACGGATTATGTATTTCATTTTTTATTTAAATATGCTATACTACATATAAGGAGATGCTATGAAAAAATTATTTCTAATTTCTTTAACTTTGTTTTTATCTTGCAATGCTTTTGCAGTGGCAAAGTATGCAAGCGTCGTCGTAAAAGAGGGTAAAATCCGCAGTTGCCCCAGCACAAAATGCTCTAAAAAGTTTTTAGTTTGGAAATATACACCGCTTGAAATGTTCGGCGTCAGTAAAGATCGCCAATGGGTTCAAGTAAAAGATTTTGAAGGCTATGCCGGTTGGATTCATAGTGATTTGCTTGGTGAAACACCTGCATTAGTAGCGAAAACCGATATTAATGTCCGCAAAGAACCGGATGCATCTTCGGAAGTTGTTTGGATTGTTGAAAAGGGTTATCCTCTTAAATTTATCAAAAAGAAAGGTTCTTGGCTCCAAGTAGCTGATGACGCCGGCTTAAAAGGTTGGGTGCATTCTTCAGTTGTGTGGGGTTTCTTAGAATATAGGAAATAATATGAAGTATTTTGTAACAGTTTTTTTGTTAGCAACTTTGGGGTTTGGTATCTATTTTTATAATCATACCGGTGTTGTTGCGTCCCCTAAATTTGTGCTTGCAGGGCACGTAGAAGTTGTTGATAGATTATTAAAAAATGCCCAGGCAAATAATGTTACATGTTCAATTATCGCTAAAAATGAAGCAGATGTACCGATAGCAATAAAGCGTGTTATAAACCCAACTTTTCCGCTTGATTTTGAAGTAACGAAAGATGACTTACTTATTGATTCTTATGACGGTAAAATCAAAATGGAAGTTCAAATAAATTCACACGGTTCTTTAGGTGTTTTAAAAAGTGGTGATATTTTTGGTTCCGGTGCACAGGAATATACTTCCGGCAGCCAGGATATTTTGATTGTTGCAGATAAAATGATAGGTAAGCCGACTTTAGCCGGTGGTAGAAACAAAGGTAATTTCTTCAGAACTGCAGCAAGATAAAATAGTTTAAGTAAAATAATTTTACAAAGCCCTGCGAAAGCGGGGTTTTTTATTCTCCGGCTTGTTTGGTAAAACCGAAAGCAGTCATATAGTCACACATTTTTTCAAATTTTGCAGTATTATAAATACAAGTTTTTACCAAAGGTGTATTTGCTGTAGCAGATAATCTTAAACTATATTTTGCAGTACCTGTTGCCGGGTAAAATATTTCCCCTACACATTCTTTAGGCGAAACAGTACAACTTGCAGTTATTGCATGCATACGGGTTTGATATCTGGTATTATCTGCATTCCAAGAAGCCCCATTAAGATCTATAGTAATTAAATCTTTGGGTGTCAAATCGGTAGTATAATTAGTTTTAGGTTTATAACTTATCAGATTGGAAAGCGGTTTTAAAATTATTTGTGCTTCCGCATTGCGTGCTTTTTCAACAATATGTTGGTAAGAAGGCAAAGCAATAGCCGTTAAAATACCTATAATTAGAACTACTACCAAAAGTTCAATTAAAGAAAAACCTTTATTTTTCATTTTATACCTCTTAATCATA
>CAMUXX010000152.1 GCA_947164805.1 uncultured Elusimicrobia bacterium
AATGGTTGGTGCCCGTTCTATGGCTATGGGCGGCGCAGGCGTTGTTACAGCCGGCGGCACAAATGCCCAATATTACAACCCGGCTTTGCTCGGTGAAGTTTTAGGCGAAGAACAAACCGATGAAAACGGTTTCCATATCGGCATGCAAATTGAAACACCTGTAATCAGTGATGAAATCAGTGAATCTACTTCAGAAGGCATGTCATATATAAAAGAATTGTTACAAAAAGGCCGCGCACCTTTAGTAAATAGTGATATCGGTTTTGGTTTAAGAAGAGGCAATTTTGCTTTTTCAATAAGATCTTTAGACATGATGGCCATTGCCCCTGCACAAGGCAATACCCGCGCCAGTACAGGAACGGCTTCTTCTAAAGTTTTAGCGAATGCCGCAGCATTCACGGAAGCCGCTGTAGGGTATGGTTTTTATATTGGAGGAGGTGTCCGCTTAGGCGGTAATTTAAAAGTTATTCAAGGTACTGCTTTGGAAACAGGTTTTGATTGGCATAATGATAACATAGACTTCAGTGACCTTATGAGAAAAAGTTGGCATCACAAAAAATTATCTGCAAATTGGGGCATAGATTTGGGTGCAGCTGTTAATTTGGCAGAACTTTTCAGCGGTAATTTTATATTTAACCCGGATATTGGCTTTACCGTTAGAAACATTAATTCACCTAAATTTAAAAGGCCTAAACAACCGGAAAATTGGACTTCAGACTGGAATAGTGATGATTATAAGTTGAAACCCCAATATAGAATAGGTGCCGCAATACATCCTATTGCTGACCGCCTTACCGTTGCTGCAGATATCGATTTAAATAAAAATGAAACATTGATAAATAATTATAAATCACAACAACTCTCACTTGGTGCTGAAGTTGTTGTTTGGAATGATCATTCTTTTAAAGTTCCTCTTCGTGTCGGTATGAACAAAAATTTAGCAGAGGATAACGCCCCCACTTATGTCACGGCAGGTTTTGGTACCCTCGGTCATGATTTCGATTTTGAATTTGCTTTGACAGCAGGGGACAGAACACAGAAACTTAAAGGGCATGATTGGCCCAATGCTTTGGGTTTATCAATGAGTTTTGCCTGGTATTTTTAGTAGTTTAGTTACGGTTTTAAAGCGCGCTTACTTCAGGGTAAGCGCGTTTTTTTATTTTATTTTCCCCTTGACATTATAATTTATTTGTAATATAATTGTACTAGTTTAACTAATATATTTTAATTAGTTAAATAATGGGGGTATATATGAGGGGTAATAAAAATAAACATAAATCACATCATAATTCCATAGATAAAGAAGATAAATTTTTACACGGGCATACTTATATTTCAATTTTAATAATTATAATACTTTGTTTGGCAATGATTGCAAGTTGTAAAACAAAAAACAAAGCAAACCAAGACCAAAGTTTGCCGGTTTCCGCAGTAAAAGTTTTAAAATTAAATTTGCCGTGGCAGCTTGAATACCCGGCTTTAGTAAGCGCAAGCCTTGAAGTTGAAGTGCGCGCACAGGTGGGCGGTATTTTGCAGGCACGTAATTTCCAGGAAGGTAGTTTTATTAAGCAAGGTACACCTTTATTTCAAATAGATGAAACAGATTATGCGCTTGCCGTAAAAAGTGCTGAAGGGCAGTATAAACAGGCTAAAAGCAGTTATGAAAATAATTTACTTACTTTCAACCGTGTAAAGCAATTAATGCCGAGTAATGCCGTAAGCCGCCAAGATTATGATAATGCTTATGCAAATTATTTATCATCTAAGGCGCAAATGGAGATTGCCGCATCAGATTTAGAAAGTGCAAAAGTAAATTTGGCATATACGACGGTGCAGGCGCCAATTAGCGGTATTGCCGGGGAAAGTAATCAAACTGCCGGTAATTTAATAAATGTAAACCAAATTCTTACTACCATACAGCAAATTGATCCACTTTATATAAACTTTTCCATGCCTGCGGAAGATTTTTATGCCCTTTCTTCTGCCTATGAAAAAGGTACCTTGGAATTTACCTCCAAAGACAGCGCCCCTTTAAGCGTTGAAATAATTTTACCTTCCGGGGAGACTTATGAAAATATCGGCCAAATAATTTATTTTGCAGGCTCTGAAAACGGTAATACTTCAAGCATAAACATTAAAGCGCAAGTTTCAAATCCTTTAAACCAAAAAATTCTACTGCCAAAACAATTTGTGCGTGTTAAATTGCACGGAGCAAATTATAAAGATGCCATTGTTATTCCCACTTCTGCCATTTTACAAACTACAAAAGGCAATTTAGTGTATACGATAGAAAACGGCAAAGCCAAAGCCAATTTTATTGAAATGCAAAGCCAAGGCAATATCGCCATAGTTACTAAAGGTTTACGAGAGGGGCAGACCATAGTTTCAGGTGGGCTAATTAAAATAAGGGAAGGTTTACCGCTAAAACCTGAGTATGAAACTTTTGATCCGATACAAAAACCCGTAATTAATGCCGATAAACAACAAAACGGAACAGCAGCTTTAGATGCTTTACTTCAAAAATATCAGCCCAGCAGTGAACAGGATATAAGAACGAAACCTCAAAAGCAGGCAGATATGCAAAATAAGAAAATGATGCCCGGGGGCAATTTATGATTTCCAAGTTCTTTATAAATCGCCCGATTTTTGCAACAGTCTTAGCTTTACTTTTTATGCTTGGCGGTATTGTTGCAATAACCAAATTGCCGATAGAACAATACCCGGATTTAACACCTCCAACCATAGAAGTTAGTGCCACTTATTTGGGTGCATCACCTGAAGTTATTGCCCAAACCGTTGCCGCTCCGCTTGAGGAACAAATTAACGGGGTTGAAAATATGCTTTATATGGATTCAACCTCAAGTTCAAACGGAACAATGTCTTTAACCGTTTATTTTAAAATCGGCAGCGATCCCGACAAAGCACTTATTGATGTTAATAACCGTGTACAGCAGGCAAGTTCCTCTTTGCCTGCTGAGGTTACAAAATATGGGCTTAGCGTGCAAAAGCGTTCTTCGTCACTTGTTTTGCTTGCAACTCTTTATT
>CAMUXX010000153.1 GCA_947164805.1 uncultured Elusimicrobia bacterium
ATACGAGATTGTGGTTGGTGACTGGAGTTCAGACGTGTGCTCTTCCGATCTCTTTCTGATAAACGGCCGTTTATAATTCCTATTTTTACTTTTGCTTTCGCACTTGCGTATATCATATTAGGCCAAAGGTCCGCTTCCACGATAAGTAACATCTTTGGTTTATAGAATTTCAAAAAACGTTTAACTGCAAGATAAAAATCTATCGGAGCAAGCAAGGCTAAATCAAAAGTATCAATTTTCTGTGCGGCGCGCTGGCCTGCTTTTGTTAAGGTGGTTACCAAAATAGGCAGATTATATTTTGCTTTTAAATCTGCCGCGATACCTGCAACACTTTTAACTTCGCCGACGCTTGCTGCATGAATCCAAATACAAGGGCCTTTAAACGGTTGTTTTTTGATAACAAATCTTTCTTTTAATTCGCTAAATAAAGTTTTAAGCACACCTCGCCTTGAAGATATCAGAAAGCATAATACTATTATTAAGGCTACGAAAGGGCAAACAATATTTATCAAAATTAAAATTAAAATACCCATTATTTTACCCCGCACAATTTTAACGCTTGGGAAGTTGCATCTTGTATGCGTAAAGTTAAATCTTTTGCAAGTTCTTTTAAATTATCTTCCCTTGTTACTTTTAAAGGCTTACCTAAAACTATAGAACATTTACCGAACGGTAAAACGACCTGGAATTTATCCCAAGAATTGACGGAAAATTTGTTTGTAGCATAAACACCTACGGGAATAATAGGCAACCCTGTTTTTCGTGCTAAAGCCAAAACGCCCTGGCTTGCTTGATATACCGGGCCTCTTGGGCCGTCCGGGGTTAATGCCAAAGAATAACCCTCTTTTGCTTTGGTTATCAAACCGCGGTATGCAGATGCCCCACCCCTGGTTGTTGATCCGCGGGAGGCAACCATATTAAATTTAGGCAAGGCACGGGCTATATATTCCCCATCTTTGCTTAAACTAACCAGCACACACATTTTTTTATGTTTTCTGTAAGGATAAAGTAAAAACCCCTGCCTGTTATGCCAAAAAGCAAAAATTACAGGTGTTTTTGCCGATTCTTCAATACTGCCTTCTAAACCCTCTATTTTATATTTTGTTAATATGCCGCATAAACGAAGGTAACCGCTTATTAAACAGGCGGCAATATTGTATTTAACGTTTTCAAAACCTTCTGTGTAGGCCATTATTTTTTACCTTTCTTTTTAAGCCACGGTATAAGAAAAGCCACGGTGGCTTTCGGGCTTAAAACCCCTTGCTCAAAACTCACATTTATTTTTTGCGCTTCAAGGCGCTTAAGTAAATCAGGCAAAACTTTTTTTACTAAAGTAATATCAAGGTGTTTTGCTTCCCTTATAAATTTGGGTTCCACACCGTAAGAAAATGCCGGTGCACTTAATAGTTCTATATTTTGTGAAATTAAATTGTCTTTATCTGCTTCTTCTTTTAATAAATCTACAACGAAATTTAAAGCCGTTCTTAAAAATTCATATACTGCAATATTTGCGACAGTTATTTGCCCTATGTTTGTAAGGCAGGCAAGTTGTTCTTCAAGTTTTTTGCCTAAAGTTATTAGGCATAAACTAAAAGGCCCTTTATGTTCAAAACCTGCAGAAGTTAATTCCAAGCAAGAACCCTCATTAAATTCATAAACTACGCCGGTATCCGCCGCTTGATGTAAGTTAGAAATAAAAATAGCCAAAGCACTTTCCGAGGTAAACCCCGCCGCGTTTAAATCTACTTCTGCAGATTTTATGCGGCGGAGTATCTCTTTATAGTGTAAGGATATTTTAAATTTCCTTATTTTTTGCATTAGTTATTGTAACGCCTTTTATTATGTTTTTTGTTTGGTGTTTCTGTGGCTGCTGTTTTTGCCATACCGGTTGCCATGGCATCAAAATTGCCGCCCTTAGACCATTGGTATACAAGGCCAGGCACAAGCATTACTGTTGAATAAGTACCTGATGTCAAACCGATAAGTAAAGCAAGGGAGAAGTTTTTTAACACTTCGCCGCCCATTACATATAAAATTGCAGTTGCCGCAATAACTGTTATTGAAGTGATTATAGTTCTTGATAAAGTATCATTTACGCTGACATTTAGTAATGTGGGCAAATCATATTTTGGGTTTAAGCGTAAGTTCTCGCGTGCTCTGTCAAAGATAACAATAGTGTCGTTTACGGAGAAACCTGCTATTGTCAACAGGGCCGCAACTATAACCAAGTCCACTTCAATTTGGAAGAAGGAAAATACGCCGACTGTAAGTAAAATATCATGGAATAATGCTGCAACGGCCATACCACCCCAAATAATATTTTGGAAACGGAAAGCAACATAAAAAATCATTGCACCTAAAGCAAGAGCAAAAGCCAAAAGTGCTTTCTTGGCAAGGTCTTGCCCTACGGTAGGTCCAATAAATGAAGTTTGTTCAATCTCAAATTTATTGCCGGTTTTTGTTAAAGCCTGCTCAATATTTTTTGAAACTTCATTAACATTTTCCTGTTTACCTTTAACTTTAATGGCAAAAGCATTTTTGTCGACATAAGTTTGAATATCAGCATTAATACCTGCATTTTGCAAAGCATTTCTTAATTGGCTGATATCCGTTGCTTGCTCAAATTGTACTTGCACCATTGTACCGCCGGTAAAATCAATACCGAGGTTCAAGCCTTTTGTGCATAAAGAAATAATACAACCAAGCAAGATTAAACCGGAGATAAAGAAAAATGTTTTCCTTGCACCGATAAAATCAAAATGCGTTTTGGGTAGAAGTTGAAAATATCTCATAGACTAATATCCTTTGGGTTAGAAGTAAGAACAAATTCATAAATGCCGCGTGTTACAAAGACTGAAGTGAACACACCCACAAATAAACCTAAAGTCAAAGTTAAAGCAAAACCTTTGACCGGGCCTGTACCGAATTGGAATAATAAAAGGGAGGCAATCCAAGAGATCGGAAGAGCGTCGAGTAGGGAAAGAGTGTAGATATCGGAGGTCGCTGTATCATTAAAAAGTAAAGGCTGGCCGTT
>CAMUXX010000154.1 GCA_947164805.1 uncultured Elusimicrobia bacterium
CTTGCTATGAGGGTAAAAAAGCCTTTAATTTTAAACTTGCCGCCTTTTCTACTTAAATTTGCTGGTTTTTGTTATGGCACGATTGCAAAAATTACCCACACTGTTCCCGCCTTAAATTATGATAAAGTTTCAGAGGCCCTTGCCCCCGGCCATTGGGCATGCTCCTCAAAAAAATGGGTTAATTTAATAGGGCAGAAATTCCTTTCTTTAAACGATGGTTTAAAAGAAACTTATAAAAAATAAAATATAATTAAACTTTTAATATGGTTTACGGTAAAAGGCCATCAGTTTTGCTACAATTACAACCTCACTTTGGGAAATTCTTACTTTCTTAGATGGTGTAGAAATAACAATATCCTCCCCGTCTAAAGTTAATTTCTTAATGGTATATTTATTTTTATACCTAATTAAAGCGATTTTGCCGCTTTGTACCGAATCTGTAACAACAAATAAGGCAAATTCCCCTTTTTCCGCCCATGGGCAAGCTGTTTTTGAGTTTATTTTTAAGGCAAAAGTTTCTTTATTTTTTGCATCAAACATTACGGGCAAAAATTCTTCATATTCAAAAGTATACGGCAAATCAAAAAATTCACTTTGAATTTCAAGCGCAATACCTATATGTTTTGAAGATGGCAGGGAAGATATAAGTTCATATAAGGTTTTGGCGGTAGTAGTGCCTTCCCTAATTTCAAAAGAATCCCTTTGTGAAGTATTTTCATTTAAATCTTCTTCAAAATATGACAGGGGTTTATTAAAAGCGACGGAAAGTTTTTGCAAATTTTTTCTATCTGGTTTAAAACGGTTTTTTACCCAATGCGAAATTACACTTGAATCTTTTAACCCTAATTTTTTTGCAAGTTCAACTTTTGTCATAGAAGTCAGTTTAAGAAGCTTCTCTATTTTTTGCCCTAAATCCATAGTCTACCCCCTTATACTAAATTTATAGCATAAAAAAGGAGTGATGTCAAACTAAAAACTTCGTCTAAAATTTGACAACTTAAAAAATATTTGATACAGTTGTATCAGATTTGATACGATTTTTAAAATCGCCAAATCCCAAAACTTAGCGCCTGCGCTAAAAGCAATTAAAACTTGTTTTTAATTGTGAGACGGCTCTCCCACCACTCCTTTTTAGGAGTGCCGCATAAGCGGCAAAGCGCGGGCGCGAGTTAAAAGGAAGCATTTTAAAGGAGTTTTTATGAAGGAAGTAAAACAGCAGTCAAAAACAATTATAACAAATAAGCAGTACCACCAAACTTGGGCAGAACTTTATAAAACTTTACAAGAACTTTTGGACAGGCGCCAAGCCTTACTTGAGCAAGTCCAGGAATTCAAACAAATTGATGATGCCTTAAAAAATTATTTTTCCGGAGTAAGCATTTGCCATATAGGCCCTTACAAAGTCCGCGGGCATGAAGTGGAAGAGGAAAGTTTTAATTTACCGCTTCGTATTAAAAACAAATATTTGCACCGTAATAAAAAATGGGAAGTAGAGATTTCAAAAGTATAGCTATGCAATATTTAACTTTAAGATGGTTCACCTTAAATCATTTTGATGAAAATAAATTTAAACTTTTTCATTCTTTAGAAAGAGCTTTAAAAAACACCGGTACAAAAAATTTATGCTGGCATATTCAAACTAAAAATTACTTAAGAAAAGAATTTAAAAGAATAAAAATGAACAATGCTCATTTAATAAAATTAGAAAACTTTGACAACAATTTGCAAAGTTTTTTAAACCAAAACAAAATAGACAGTAATTTATTTTTTAAAAATATAGATTTTATGCAACAGTGTGACAAAATTATCTACCACCGCACACACGCCAATAATAATGCTTCCGTTATATTTACTTCCTTACCCTAAACACCCACAAGGCAGTCCTCCTTAACTGCCTAAACCCCAAAGCCACACAGGCGCCAAGTAACTTTTCCTACTTGGCGCTTTTATATTTAAATGTTATAATTTAAGATATGAGAAAAGGCCTTATTTTTACTCTCATTTTTCTTAATCTGTCCTCACAAAATTTTGCGGCTTTGCCGCAATTTTTGGGCGGTTCAGGTTTTGGTATAAACAGTGAACACGCAATTTTAGACGGTAATTATCCTACTTACTGGGATTCTTTAATGAAAGAACAAAGCAGGGAAAACCTACGTCAAGGGCTTGGCGATTTAGCCGCTGCACGTTATAAAGAGGCCTCACAAATTTTTGCAAAAGCCGTGGTAAAAAATCCTGATGAACCTTACACTCACATTTTTTTAGGTATTTCCCTTTATTGGCAAGGGCAGATTCAGCCGGCAATCGCAGAATATTTAAGCGCTTTAAAACTTGATAAAAAGAACCCGGAAGCACATCAACTACTCGGAATTGCTTATGCCTGGCAAGGCAAAATTAAAGAGGCCTTAAAATGTTTTAAAACCGCTTTAAAATATGCTCCAAATAGGCCCGACACCCACATGAATTTGGGTTCAACATACGCCGCTTTGGGTAATTATGAAGAAGCCCTTTATCACTTTCGCACTGCAACTGATTTGGATAAAAGAAACCCGCTATACTTCCATCAGCTTGGATCTTTGCTTGAGATTTTAGGGCGTGATGCTAATGCCAAAGATGCTTTTAAACAAGCCCTTACGCTTTACCCACACTATGAAGAAGCTTTGCTCTCTTTAGCTGTTTTAGAGGAGAAATTGAACAATAAAAATAATGCAAGAATCAATTACAAAAAAGCACTCCGTTTAAAACCAGGGGACAGCGTAGCCCGCACCCGATACATAAATTTACTTTTAGAAGAGGATGAAATCAAAGATACCTTTCCTTTATTTGCACAAGGCTTTTTAATTTCTCCCCTTGAAGACGGAG
Organism: uncultured Elusimicrobia bacterium; assembly: GCA_947164805.1. Lineage (GTDB taxonomy): Bacteria > Elusimicrobiota > Elusimicrobia > Elusimicrobiales > Elusimicrobiaceae > Proelusimicrobium. The sequence continues at coordinate 2,860 of CAMUXX010000154.1, forward strand.
GACTAGCACTTTCTTTAACTTACAGCGGTTCGGAAAATAAAACACAAAGCAAAAAACAAAATAACAAAAATAAAAATAAAGAAGCGCAAACTTTTCCACCACCACCGCAACGCCCGACAATGTGACGCCGTACGAGGGCTTCAAGGGTAC
>CAMUXX010000155.1 GCA_947164805.1 uncultured Elusimicrobia bacterium
TAACAGATAAAGAAAAAAAGGAAATTCTATCATTTTGCACTTCTAAAATAAAAGGCCGTGGAAAAATAATTGTAGGTGTAGGGGCAAATTCTAGCGAACATACTTTGGCAAATGTCAAACTCGCCGCGGAATTTAACCCGGATGCCTATTTGGTTGTAACGCCATATTATAATAAACCGAATTTAAACGGTATGATTGCACATTTTTCCGCAGTAGCCGAGGAGGCAAAAAAACCTCTTGTTTTATATCATATTCCTTCAAGAACAGGGCAAAGATTAAGTGTAGATTTTTTGAGTAAACTCCTTAAAAATGTTCCGCAAATAAAAGCAATAAAAGAAGCCGATTATGATATTGCCAGGGTTGTAAAAGCAAGCACTCTATTTGGTAATCAAGTTACTTTTTTAGGTGGCAATGATGATTTATGGCCTGCTTTGATGGGTTTAAATTTCCCGGGTTTGATAAGTGCAGCCGGAAATATTTTGGCACCTGCTTTTGTTAAAATGCAAAAATTATTTTTAGAAGGTAAAATACAGGAAAGCCAAGCAATTTTTAAACAAGTATATCCTTTAATTGAAGCATTATTTTTTGAGGTTAATCCCACCTGCGTAAAATACGCACTTTCTTGTTTGGGTTTATGTTCAGAAGAAGTTCGTCTTCCTTTAGGTTCAATTCAGGAAGAAACAAAACAAAAAATCAAACAAATTTTGACAAATACTCCTAAGGAGTTGATTATATGAGACAAATTTCTGTAATGAAATTCGGCGGTAATACACTTGCTAATAAAGAGAAAATTTGGCTTGCAGTTTCCTTAATTAAAAAGCGTTGGGAGGCAGGCTTCCAGCCTATAATTGTTGCTTCAGCCAACGGAAATATGACGGATATTTTGTTGGATAATGCTTATTCTCTCAGCAAAAACCCAAATAAGCGCGAACTTGATATGCTAATTACTACCGGTGAGCGTATAAGTGTTGCCTTGCTTTCCATAGCCTTAAATGAAGCAGGTTTGCCTGCGGTAAGTTTAACAGGTTCACAAATCGGCTTGACAACATCTTCCGAGCATGTCGGTGCTGAAATTAAGGGTTTAAAGAGTGACCGTCTTGCTAAGGAAATTGAACGGAATCATATCCCGATAATTGCCGGTTTCCAGGGTATAGGGGAAAATAAGGAAATTACTACTTTAAAGCGCGGCGGTTCAGATGTTTCCGCAGTTTTTATTGCAGCAAGTGAGGGCGCAAATTTTGTTGAAATGATTAAAGATGTAGATGGGGTTTATGATAAAGATCCTAACAAAAATAAAACTGCCCAAAAATTGAATTTGATGGATTTTGATGTTATGTACAAACTTGCTTTAGAGGGTGCAAATGTTTTGCATCCCGATGCCATTAAACTTGAAAAAGAAAAAAATATTGAAATACGCATTGTTTACTATAAAACAGGCGAAGTGGGGACAATAATAAAATGATTACGATAGGTGTGTTTGGCGTTCGCGGTATAGTTGGGCAATTAATGCTTAAACAGCTTGAGAATTCACCTCATGCTAAAGATTATAAAGTGCTTGGTTTTGGCCGCCAGGATAAACCTAAAAAAGTAGATATTGCAATTTTGTGTACTGATGAAACAGTCAGCCCTCAACTTGCGCCGGAATTAAAAAATTATGCAAAGTTTGTTATTGATATGTCCTCATATTACCGTCAAAAAGAGGGTGTACCTTTAGTTATACCGGAAATTAATGCAGACACAATTACTAAAGACACTTGGCTTATTGCCAGCCCAAATTGTACGGTAACAGGCCTTGTTTTGGCTTTAAATCCTCTTAAAAAGTATTATACTTTGGAAGAAGTATTTTCTTCTTCTTATCAGGCAATTTCAGGCGGCGGTAAAAAACTTTTGGAAGAATTTGAAAACCCTGATTCTTTATATCGCGCAAATTGTGTACCGTTAATCGGCAGTGTAAAAGAAAACGGTTTTACTTCCGAAGAATTAAAAGGTATCTATGAAGCCAAAAAGATTTTACGTTTACCGAATTTAAGAGTATTTTCCCATACTGTTCGTGTTCCTGTTAAAGTTTCACATGGTTTAACAATAACTTTGCGTGCCAAAGAAGAGTTTAATATGCAAACTCTACCCGATATTTTGCGTTCGCAAAAAGGTGTTGTTCTTGATGGTAAAGTTTATACTAATAAAGAAGTTGAAGGCAAGGGGGAAGCATTTATTTCCCGCTTGCGCCAAGATATTGAAGACAAGCATGTAATACACTTTTGGTGTGTGTGTGATAATTTGCTAAAGGGTGCTGCATTAAACGGCCGGCAAATAGCAGATTATTTATTTGAGGAATTTTTTTATGACTAAAGTTTTAGTAAACGGCGCAAAAGGTAAAATGGGGCAACTTATTTGCCAAATACTTGCACAATACAATTTTGAAGTTTTTACTAGAGAAATAGGGGACACAACTTACCCTAAAGCAGATCTGGTAATTGATTTTTCCTCCCCGCAAGGTGCGGAGGAAAGTTATAAAATTGCTAAAAAATTTAATGCAGCTTTTTTGTGTGGTACAACTAATTTGCCAAGCGGTTTAATTGCCGCTTTTGAAGCGGAAAAACAAATACCTTTATTTTATGCTCCCAATGTAAGTATTGGTGTGGCTTTGTTTAAAGAACTTTTGCTTGAAGCAAAAAAAATGTATAAGGGTTATACTTTAGCCTTACATGAAATTCATCATACTCAAAAAAAAGATGCTCCAAGCGGTACGGCAAAAAATCTTGCAGCAGCATTAAACATGTTACAAGATCAAATTACTTTTGAGCGTATCGGGCAAGTGCCGGGGACACATACTTTGACATTAACTTCCCCCGGCAAAGACGAAGAAATAATTTTGACCCATAAGGTCTTGGACAGGCAAATGCTTGCCCAAAGTGCCGTAAGGGTTGCTGTTTGGCTTTTGAAACAAAAAGCCG
>CAMUXX010000156.1 GCA_947164805.1 uncultured Elusimicrobia bacterium
AAATGTATTGGATTTGGAGGACAATGTATGGCTGCAACAATTCATTCCGGTGGAATTTGCGTAGGAAAAGGTTACACTCCTTATAGTGGAGCATGTTCCGAGTCTACTATAAAAGATGGCGGAACATGTGAAGGTCGTGGAACTAACGCATGTGGGAGTAGCTCTGTTGAAGCAGGGGGAACCTGCATTGCTTATGATGCAACTGCTTGTAAAAAAAAGCGGCAAGGTGAATATCCAATCTCTACTTATGCTCCCGGTTCCTTTTGCCAAGGGGAAGTTAATGGTGGTTGCGGCGGTTTGGTAGATATGCAGGGAACTTGCATAGCAAATGTTGCAGGTGCTTGTAAAAATAATACTTATTCAGGTAATGGTTGCTGCCGTGGCGAACATTGCCCCGATCCGGCAACAGACTCAAATGTCGTAATTTGCCAAGATTAACTTCTTTTTATAATAACCCCACCTTTTATGGTGGGGCTTTATTTTTTTAAAAAATAACCCTTTTTGCATAGAAACTGTGGATAACTCATTAAATTGGGTTATATTTTCTAATCAAAATAAATGAAATTTTAGCAGATTTTCCCTATACAAAATGCAAAGAACCACATATCAAAAGGCACTAATTAAAAATATTTATAAATTGTGGATAACTTAGCAATTTTGGGTTATTTTTTAGTGTTTTTTGCTTGTTTTTTGGCCTTTTTTCGGGCTTCTTTCCTGGCTTGTTCTACACTGCTAATAAGGTTAAATTTAGCCTTAAATTTCTTGCCAAAATCAGTTTTGCCGGAAACCTTAATTTTACCCTCTCCGGCACCCGGAATTATATTAAATGAGGCTTGTTCCTTATTCCAATTAAGCAAAGGCGGCGCAATGCGTAAATCTTGCGGAATATATGCCATAGCATAACCACTTTTTGTTTTTAGATTAAGCCAAAAAAGCGAACCATAATCTTTATCCAAATCAAGTGTGTTAAATTGTTGGTACGGCATAGTTTTTGAAATTTTACGGCCTTCTTTATTAAATAAGAACTCCATATTGGCAGAACCTTGCGTCAATTTACCGGAAGTGATATTGTATGCAAAATTTTCTAAATAAACTAAACCTTGTGCAGCTAAATTTGCGTGCAAAGCAGCCATATTATCAACAGGCCCGTCCGCCCACAAATTGAGGCCTTGTGTCGTTTCAATCTTCGGTAACGGGGAAGAATATTCAAAACCGAGCGCGGCATTTTTTAAGTATGCGGAAATCTCTTTTAAATTTGCCAAATAAGCAAGCGCAAAAGAATTTTTTGCAATCAAGGTACGCTGTGCGGCATCTGCTAAAATCGCATAATTTAATTCCATATAAGGCAATAAATCTTTGGTCAAAAAATTTGAAAAATTATTTTCCCCTTCCTCAAGCCTTACGGTTACAAAATAATATTTACCGTAAAATTTCGGATACATTTCGGCAATTTTTGCTTTGTCTAATTCTTCATCTGAAATTATATAAACCGAAGGATAACGGTTTTGTGTATTTTCAGTAGGAAAAACTACATGTATTTTAGGTGCGGCAATTAAATTTGCTGACGGGAAATTTGTTATAACTTCCTCTCCCTCTTTAGTAAAAATACGCATTTCGCCTTTAGGTTTTACCGCCTTAACAGGTGTACGCCCGATTTGGTTTAACAGTTGCTGTGCCGTCTGCGCTGATACAAACCCCACGCAACAAATAAAAGTTAAAAATACTAATAATTTTTTCATAATTCTCTCCTTAAAATTTATTTCTCCATTTCATTTTTTTGTTTAATAAATGCCAAAACTTCTGCGTCACTCATTTTGCTTAAATCTTTTTTTATAAATTTTTGTGCATCAAAATTTCCAAAGCCGGTATCATCACTTGTCGCACGCAAAGAAAAAATTAACATTAACATCGGTAAACCGGCAAAAAATAAACCGAAAATAATCATAAACCACTCACGTGCAAAAGTATAATTAAAATCTTGTCCGCCCTCAAAAAGTTTATTAACGGCTTTTATCTCTTTATTTACGGAATTGTATGAACTTGTCCACACACCGGTATATCTGAATTTTTGGCCATTTTGATTTTCAAATTGCATTTGATAGTTGGTACCTTTACTTCCCTTTGAACTTGCCATAACCGCTTTTGTTATATTTTGGAAATTATCTGTTCCCAAATCAAAACCCAATATTTTTAAATTTGTTTGGCAATTATAACCGTTTGCACCGGTGTAAGTACAATGCAAAGTTCTATTACCCAAGCCGAATATAAAAATAGCAAGACCGACAATTATAAAAAGCGGAAGTATCAACAAAAATACTTTTGAATTAGATGTATTAGCACCTTTATTAAAATTTCCGTTCATATAAGTCCCCTAGAGCTATATTTTAATTATATCAAAAACTAAGGCTTAATATATGCTATAATATTGTTAGGTGGGACTAACAAATGATAATAAAAGAAAATTATAAAACACTTGCAGATTTACCTAAAAAACATGAGGCGGAAATAGTCTCAATAAACTGTAAGGACCATAATCTCCGCACACATATTTTAGATATGGGCCTAACACCCCATGTAAAAGTAACTTTAATTAAAACAGCGCCGCTCGGTGACCCTTTGGAATTTAAGGTTCGCGGTTATGTTTTAACCCTTAGGAAAAGTGAGGCGGAAAAAATTTTAATTACCAATATCAAAAAAGCCACGACTGCAAAAAAACACGAAAATTTAAGAAATTTTGATTTAAGCGTTTCCCACTCCCAAAAAGGGGAAGAAAGTTATTATCAAACGAAAAAACAAATCAACCCCAAAAAGCATTTGCATTTGGCTTTGATCGGTAATCAAAATTCCGGCAAGACAACTTTATTTAACCGCCTTACGGGCGCACATCAAAGGGTAGGCAATTTCCCCGGCGTAACGGTAACAAGAACAGACGGAAAAATCAAACAACA
>CAMUXX010000157.1 GCA_947164805.1 uncultured Elusimicrobia bacterium
GGTGATCCGCTACACTTGATTGCTCGCGGTTTGAGGCATCAAGGGGTGTACCCCCCATCGACGGAGAATACGCAAAAACGGTGGGTTGGAGTAATAAAATAGAACTTAAAATTATGCTCAAAACACTTTTCATAAGTGCCTCTTATAGCTATATTATAAGGTAAAAGCTTTTTATTGTCAAGGTCTAAAAGCCCCACAAAAAGTTACCCAAAAGACCTGTTTTTATCCTATTTAGACTAATTTCAGTATTTTCTTTACCCATTCTATCAAAACCATTGATGCAATGAGTTTATTGCTTGAAAAGTTATCTGCTACAAAGTCCAACAAGGACTTTTTAAAGCAAATGGAAGTAAGCAGTTTCTAAAAATTGCATTTAATTAATTCCATAAATTATCACAAAAATACCCCCGTGCTTAAACTTAACACGGGGGGGTAATATTTTATGTGCTTAAGGCACAAGATAATATGCGTTAATCAAAACTCACATTACCGGGAATACCTTCAACTTTAATACCTTTAAAAGGATCATAAGTCGGCATTTGATATTCCAGTTCTACTGCTTCTTCTGCTATTAGATCTACTGCTGCTTCTTCAGTCAAACCTGTTGCTTGTACAGTAGGCATTATAGAACCCATTTCTTCCAATAATTTGCCATCACCCTCTATGGCATCTGTTATAACAACGGCAGCATAATTTTCATTAGCAAAACTTCTCATTTTTTCAAAGAGGTTTTTCTTTTCAGCATTTGCGTTAACTTCTGCCTCTAATTCCGATATTGCTTGATTATGTGTTTTATTTTTACCATTTTGTGCTTGTACACTTGGCGCACTAATTAAGGTTAAACCCATATATACACCGAAACCTAATGCTACTCCGCCAAAAGTCCTTAATGCTGCTCGTTTGGCTGCTTTCTTACCTGTATTTTTAGCGGCTTGCTTTGCTGCTTTATCTGCTAAACGTTTTTCCATATATTTAGTATCATTTTTTAAGAATTTTCTAAAAAATACACCTTTATATTTGGGGAAACGTTTATATAATCTTTCTTCTATCTTAGAAACAAAACGTTTGATGCCGTTAAAATTTTCACGATACAAAACTTTTATACTCTTATATGTATCATTAAATTCTTGTTCCGCAACACCGTATAAATCATTTACATCCGTTACATTAAGATATGCACCTTTCTTGAAGACTTGTTCTTCACCCCAAGGGGCAATTATTGTCATATCATATTTCATCTGTCTGAACTGCGCAGATCCACCTGTGGGTTTAAACCAGCCTTCACCCAAGTCAAGTGCCTTTTCGTATTTCTTTGCGAATTTAGCTTCCGGTACTATATATTTCTCACCACCCGGATTAGTTACTATCCAATCTCCAGCTTTGGCTACATTTCTTGTTTCTTTGGTACCGTCAGCCAATACTGTAACAATTTCTTCACCGCCTTTGGCTTGTACTGCCTGAACACGCGCAAATTTTGCATAGGTATCTACTTCACCGAATAATTTTGTTCTAAGTGTTGAGTTCTCTAATATCGCCCTAAGTTCATCTTGTCCTAATACGGCTTCTTCCAATAAGACACTCTTTTGACCAGCCCTAGAGAACGAAATTATACCAGTATCGACATGTTCAGTTATCCTAATATCCATACTTGTATTAAGATATATCTTAAAGTTATCTAGATAAGTAATTTCCCAATCTGCGTAACTGCTATGTATATTTTGTGCAAGTACTTGCATGGGCAAACTTGTTGATAACAAGAGTACCGAAATCATAAAGCATATAGCTTTTTTGATTATTTGTTTTGTTTTTGTTTTCATGTTTTTTCTCCTATTAATTACTTTAAAATTATCGCATCCCTATTCGGAAATACCCCATTTTCCCACCGGACATATTTAATACTGCCCCGTCAAGTTGTTATTGTACCTTTTCTGCCCTTTTAGCGGTTTCTTCTAGGGCTGTTTCGCGGGCTTCATCAAGCATGTTAAACAATTCCAAACGCTCTTCATATAAATTTGTTAAATTACCGTAAAAATAAATTTGGGCAAGGTCTATAGCCGCTTCTCGGTATCTAAGAAAATCGGACATATCTGCCATCTCCGAACGTATATACTCCAAAGCATATAAGGTTACTACGGAATCCCTATGTACCAATTTACCTGATCCCCAACCTTCTTCTTCCAAGGCCTTTTTAAATGCTTGCTTAAGTTCTTGGTTCAAATTATAAATTTCATTTTTATTTTTTTTCAACTCTTTTTGTTCTTCTTCCGTTAAATCTAAGCCAATAATTTCCCTTAATAAATCTCTGCTTTTTATAGCATATTCAAGATTTACACTTTCTTGTAAAGCATCCAATTCCGTGGCTGTTTGATTAAAAAGATAAAATGCGCCTTCAACAAAAAGCCCATCCACAAACATATAAGCGAAAGAAAGGCCCAAATCTGCCCAAAAGTGGCCGGTTGCCATTTTTTGCAATACTGTCCTTAAAATTGTTGTAATTGATTTACCTGCCAAGCCACTGCCAGCGGATGAAGTATAAGGCAATACGGAAGAAACTTGTGCCGCCATTCTAAATCCTGCGGCATCCAATACGGGAGCAATTACCGTACCTGCCAATACGGCAACTACGGCAATATCCCAAACAAGTATTATTTTGGAAATTCTTTCCCCTAATTTCATATCTTTATATTCCGGGTTGATATTCCATAAATATGCTATATCTTTAGCAACTTCTTCATATTTACCATACAACTCAGAAGGTGAAAGTTGCCAGTATTGGCCGCCGTGGCTCCAGTAAGCATTGGTATAATTTTCCCAAGCCTGAGCGCGACCAACACCGTACTTGTAGTATTGATTACAAATATTCTTATTAAACTTAAATTTGCATTGTCTTTCTACCTCAGATTGAGGTAAACGCGGAATCCCAAAAAATGAAGTATCAGGTTGATCC
>CAMUXX010000158.1 GCA_947164805.1 uncultured Elusimicrobia bacterium
CTCGGTACTCTAGGAAAAGAAAAATCAAAAAGCACTTAAATATGCAAGCGCGTTTCGCGCGTACTATAATCGTTTTTAGTCCGACAGTACGTAAAACGAAAGTAAGACGAAGCCAATAAAAAACGGCCGATATTGCTTGAGACGAAGACGCGACTCCCACAATAACAGCCGTAGTTTGCCGTTTAATAAAAACGGCAAACATTAAGTACAAGACAAACGGGTAATTAGTCCGCTCATCTTGTACTTTTATAACGACTGCTTTTGGATCGTCTTCGTCTGTTATTTCTAACAGTCGCCGTATTCTATATACGGTTCCAAAAACAGATTTAATTTTTTTAGGGTCTAAAACCCTACATTTTAAAAACTCCTATACTACTTTTTATTTTTTATTTCCTCATATAAAGTATAGAACCCGCGGCCGCCTTGCTTAACATGATACAAAGCATCATCAGCGCACTTAAACAATTCATTTACATCTTCACTGTCCGTAGGATAAACTGCTATACCTTGGCTGATCGTTAATTTTACTACTTTGCCACCGCTTAAATTTGAAGGTATTTCAATTTCTTTAACTTTCTTCAACAAACGGGCTGAAATATGACGGGCTTCTTCCCCTGAAGTACGCGGGAGAAGTATAACCATTTCATCCCCGCCGTAGCGGCAAGGAATATCGGTTTGGCGCAAACTGCTTTTTATAACATTACTGACGGCTTTTAAGGCCTCATCACCGAACAAATGCCCGTAAGTATCATTAATTTTCTTAAAGTGGTCAATATCAAGTAAGATTATTGAAAACATCAAATTAAAACGCTTTGAGCGGTAAACTTCCTGATCCAAATTCTCTTTAAAGAAACGCCTTAAAGCTAGGCCGGTTAAATCGTCATAATTTGAAAGTTCCTGTACCTTTTCAAAAAGTCTTGCATTATCAATAGCCAAAGCAATTTGCTGGGAAAATTGTTTTAAAGATAACACTTCTTCCTTCTTTATCGGTGTTCTGGAAAGAACATTATCAAAACACATAAACCCCAAATTTTTACCTTGCACGGATAAAGGTATTATCAGGCGTATATCGGAATTTGATGCCTCATCTTCTAATTCTTTTTTAATATTTTCACTGATTTCCAAAGTTTTAAACTCGCCGGATAAATCTACCGAATAACCTTCGGTAATTTCATTGGTTTTTGTATCTGAGAGGTATAAAGATGTTCTGTCAAATCTAAAAGTATTTTGTATATTTAAAAGTATTTCCTGCAAACTGTCACGCAATCGAAGCGAAGTTGCAAAAACCGTAGTTAATTTATTCATGGCTTCCGCGCGTTTAAGCTGCGCGCTGTGGTACATATCAACTTCTGTTAAGTTTATGCGGGAGGAAAGTTCCCGTGCAAGATCAATTAAAACCTGCTTTTCATCTTGTGTAAAGGGTGCGTTCTTTTTAATTCTTTCTACGCGCAAACCCCCAAAGAACTTGACATCATTTTTCCGGTTTTCATTGTTTTGATACTGTTTTCCGGCCCGCGCCATTTAAGCAAAACGTAAACGGCAGGATAATCAAGTGTAGGGCTATCCATAACACCGTCTTGTAAAAGTTTTATAATTTCAGGGGAATCTTTATCAACAAAAATATCTTCCTGCAAACTGTAAGATTTTTGGCCTTCACTCATTATTTTAAGGGAAAGAACTGACTTTTTATCCACCCAATCATAGTAAAAAACCCTGTCTGCACCGATATAATTTTCTATCAAGGGCATAGCATGGGAAAGTAAAGAAAACATATCCCCAAAATGCTCAGAAAGCGCCTGATAGAACGAATATAGCAAATTTGTTCTTTTATTTGTTTCCATATTAATCCTTATAAAGGCGGAGTATTTCCTGCACATCCCTATCCGCTTTTTTCAGTTCCTGTTTTAAAAGTTCCGGTGTATATTTACGCATCAAAATCGCACTTGAAACCGCACCCATAAGGTTAGCCATAATTTCCATTACCGCACCTGTAACTATATGGTTCGGCAAAGTACGGGCAGATGCTATAATATTTGTATATTTTTGTATCCTCTCCGGGGAGGCTAAGAGAAAATTCTCAAAAGCACCGTCGTAAGACGGAAATGCCTCTATTTTAGAAGCATACTCAATTTGTTTATCTGCCCTTGTAAGCCATTTTAAGAGGGTATATGCATGCTGGCTTTCCTTACTCTTCCTTAATATACCTATATTTATACCACCAAGATAGTTAACACTTTGTGCTCCTGTTTTAGGTATAGGTAAAGTTTTTACTTTAAACCTGGCACCTTCAAACATGGATATATTTTGCCTGCGAGTGATAATTAAACTGGATTTCCCTGCGGAAATATTACCAATTGAACTGCGTTCCCTTAAAATAGGCATATAACCTTGCAAAGCCAAATCAATAAAACTTTGCATACCTTCCTGAAATGCCGGCGAACTTAAACCTGATTTTTCTAAATCTTTGGTAAATAAACAAGCACCTTTACTCCATAAACAAGGCAAAACACCTCTATGTGAAAGTGAACCGCGCCAATCGCTGTTTTGGACCGGGTAATAATCGTCTACATCATTAAAATAATTTCTTAATTTCTTGCAAACATCAAGCAGGCCTGCCCAAGTGGATAATGCTTCTTCAGGCTTATCCGTAACTGCTTTTAAATGGTCTTCCCTATAATGCAGGGCTGTTATATCAAGCCACCAGGGGAAGGAATAAATATTTTCCGTATCATTTAAGAAACAATGCGGGCGCAACGGATCAAGCACATGGGACACATTAATATCTTTATCAAACTGCTGCAAAGGCTCAAGAAGTTTTGCCGTTGCCAAAATAGAAGTCCAATAATGTGGAAAAGCAATCAAATCAGGGCAGCCTTCTTTGCCTATATCATGCTTTAAAGTAAAAATCTTATTCCATAAGGCACGCCTGTTAATTAC
>CAMUXX010000159.1 GCA_947164805.1 uncultured Elusimicrobia bacterium
AAAAAAAAAAAAAATGAAGTCAAGAGGCGTCGTCGTGAAAATAAAGGCATATCAGCAACTTTTTTTGTTTATTACGCAAAGTAAAAAGAAAAATTAAAATATAAAATACCCCTTACACTAATCAGCATAAGGGGCATTAATATTAATAACTTACAAAATTACTCTAAAATAATTTTATAATCTTCCCACGCAATTTGCGGATCCGGCATAATCTTAATGGTGCGGTTAATATTTTTTTCTATTGAACTTAATTTCTGGCGTAAATATTCGGACAATGCCGGATGTACAACAAGTTTTAAAGTACCGCCCTGTTTACCTTGCGTTAAATCATAAATTTCACGTTGCAAATTAATGCGCATGGTTTCGGCTGATAATACGCGCCCACTGCCATGGCATTGCGGGCATTCTTCGGTAATCAAATTGCCGGTACTGCGTGTACGGCGTTCGCGTGTCATTTCCACCAAACCAAGGCGCGTAATAGGCAAAATACGTATTTTTGCTCTGTCGCGCTTTGTTGCGTCATTTAAAGCATCCACAACTTTATGGCGGTTTGATGCTTTACGCATATCAATAAAGTCAATAACTATAATACCGCCGATATTTCTTAAACGGAGTTGCCTTGCAATTGCATAAGCGGCTTCAATATTGGTGCGTGTTACTGTTTCTTCTTGTGACTTTTCACCAGTAAATTTGCCGGTGTTTACATCAATAGCACATAAAGATTCCGCTTCCTGGATAATAATACTTCCGCCATTACCCAAAGGTATTTTAATGCGGCGCATACGCTCAATTTCTTGGTCAATATTATAGGCCTCAAAAATCGGTGTTTTGCCGGTATAAAGTTTAATTCTATCTACAAGTTCCGGGGAAATTTTGCTTACAAAATCTACCACCTTTTCATAATCTTTTTTATTATCAAGCATATATAGGCGTACATTTTCCGTCAATATATCCCTTGAAACTTGCAAAACGCTGCCCATATCTTCATGCAACATTGAAGGTGCAGGTTGGTTTTCAAAACGCGTAATAATGGTTTTCCATTGGCGATAGAGGTATTTGATTTCCTTTTCAAGTTCTTCGTCAGTTGCATCTTCCGCTTCGGTGCGCACTATGCAGCCCATGCCTTCCAAATATTTTTCTGCCAAGTGTTCAACATAATCATTTAACTGGTCGCGTCTTTCAAGATCCTCAATATTTTTTGAAACACCAACGTATTTTTGATTCGGTGTTAAAACCAAATATCTGCCCGGCAAAGTAACATCCATGGTTACTTTCATACCCTTTGTGCTGATACTGTCTTTAACAACCTGTACCATAATTTCCTGGCCTTTATATAAGATTTCATCAATCGGCTTTTTGCCACCTTCAATGGTATCTGTTATATAAAGGTAAGCATTTTTTTCATAACCTATATTTAAAAATGCGCTGTTAATACCGGGTAAAACATTTTCAACCGTCGCTTTATAAATATTACCGACAAGGTTTAAAGAAGTATTCCTTCTATCACACAAAAGTTCAACCAAAACACCGTTTTCCAAAATGGCGATTCTTGTTTCTTCAAAGGCAGTATTGACTAATACTTCAACCTCTGTTTTACCGTCATCATTTAGATAAGCCGGCCTTATGGGCTTATCTTCTTTAACTGCTCTTACTGTTTTAAGATGTGATCTTTTCATTATTTCTCCCGCTTATAATGGTTGTAAAACCCCATTTTTATCTGCCCAATAAAGGGCTGTGCGAGTGGCTTTATAACCTTCCTTCTTACCACCTAGCCTGAGCAACTTCAATAACTCCTGCACCTGGCTAAAACTTCCTGAAGGATTAAGCTTCATTATTATTTTAATTTCATTAGCGTTTAAACGCTCTATACTATAAAGGTGCTTTCTGTCTATTTTCGGACACAAAGAAAGCCCCCTGCTTATACTGCCCCTAACACCTGTAACCTGATAGCAAACATGGCTTATCAAATTTTGTACATTACTCAAGTGATAAGGTAACGACTCAACTTCCTTTAACACAAAACCACTGCCTTCCAAAAAAGGCAATAATTTTGTTTTTACTTCTTCCGGGCTAACATAACTTTTGAGGAATATTTCTGCAATTTCCGCAAGGCTTTCCTCCTCTTCTGCTGCCCCTAAATATACATAAACTCTCGGGTGGTCCTTTTTCAAAACATAATCTAAACCACTTTGAGTTACCGCACCTGCCAAAACTTTTATAAAGCTATGGCACGCAACACCTGCGGCTTTATTTAATTTTAATCTATATCTAAAAGCGGTGTCTATATTAATCATAGCATTTTTTTAGATCAAAGAAAGGCGTCTAAAGTAAACACCTTCCACTAAACCTAGCGCCCACATGCTGGACAGTAGGTTTGAACCTCCGTATGAAATAAAAGGCAAAGGAATCCCGGCTACCGGCACAATACCGATAAGCATACCGAAATTAAATGCCATATAGACAAAAAATATTGCAAAAATACCGGCACAAAGCAGATAACCGAATAAATCGCTTGAATTGCGTGCTATTACAATTATCCGCCACAAAATTAAAATATACAGGGTTAATACCAGCAAGGTACCAAGAAGGCCGTTTTCTTCACCTAAAATTGCCAAAATAAAATCAGTATGCCTTTCAGGAACAAAACCCAAGCGTGATTGGGTGCCGGAAAAGAGCCCCTTCCCTAAAACACCGCCGGAACCCATTGCAATTTGCGCCTGCAAAACATTATAACTTGCACCTTTTGGATCTGCAGTAGGGGCTAAAAAGGCTTCAATCCTTTTACGCTGGTAAGATTTTATATGTTTATTAACAAGATATCCGCCGAAAAATCCTGCAACCATACTAAAAGCCAAAACCATAGTCAAAGTAAAAGGCACAAATATACGGAAATATTTAAGAATAAACTAATTACATCT
>CAMUXX010000160.1 GCA_947164805.1 uncultured Elusimicrobia bacterium
GGTATTTATTTATTTCCGTTGCTGCGGTTATGCCGTCTTTCATAGCAAGCAAAACAGTTGCACCGCCGCGTTTAATATCACCGCCGGCAAAAACACCTTCCATTGTGCTTTTTTGATTATCATCTAAAACTAAAGTACCCTTTTCAGTCGTTTTAAGTTGAGGTGTGGATTTAGGAATTATCGGGTTTGGGTTTTGGCCTATGGCAATAATAATACTGTCAGCCGGTATGGTAAATTCCGAACCTGCAATTTCAATTGGGCGTCTTCTGCCTTTTTCGTCAGGTTCGCCAAGTTTTGCCTTCGTGCATTTTAAAGCATAAGCGTGGCCGTTTTCATCCACTAAAACTTCTTTTTGAATGGTTAGAAAACTAAATTTTATACCTTCTTCCATAGCATTTTCAACTTCTTCTTTACGGGCAGGCATTTCCGTTTGGCTGCGGCGGTAAATTACAGTTACTTCGCCTTGCTCTAAACGGCGTGCGCAGCGGGCGGCGTCCATGGCGGAATTCCCGCCGCCAAGTACCAAAACTTTTTTGCCTATTTTAATCGGAGTATCGGATTTCGGGTCATAAGCCTTCATTAAATTTATGCGTGTTAAAAATTCATTTGCACTGTAAACACCTACAGCATTTTCCCCTGGAATACCTGCCATCATAGGAAGGCCAGCCCCACTGCCGAGGTAAACTGCGTCAAAATCTTTTAAAAGTTCTTCAATACTGATTGAAGGCCCTATTAAAACATTTTCCTCAAAATCAACACCCATTTTTTTTAGGTTCTTTATTTCGGCCTCAATTACTTCGCGTGGTAAGCGAAAAGCCGGTATACCGTAACTTAATACACCACCCAGTTTATGTAAGGCTTCAAAAACGGTAACTTTATGGCCCTTGCGCCTAAGTTCTGCCGCACAAGCGAGTGATGACGGCCCGGAACCGACGCAAGCCACTTTAAAACCGCTTTCTTCTTGCGGTATAGGAGGCACGGTTAAATTTTGTTTTCTTGATGTGTCTGCCGTATATCTTTCAAGCAAACCGATAGAAACCGGCCCGAATTTTTCTTTTAAAGTACAAGCACCCTGGCAATATTTTTCTTGCGGGCAAACGCGTCCGCAAATGGCAGGCAGTAAACTTGTTTCCATAATTTTGGAAATTGCGCCCTTAATATCATCTTTGAGTAAATGTTGGATAAAATCAGGTATTTGTACATTTACAGGGCAAGCCATTTGGCAAGGTTTGTTTTTGCAATTTAAACAACGGTTTGCCTCTTGTAAGGCTTGTTCCTTTGTTAAACCTTGTGCGACTTCGTCAAAATTTTTTATTCTCTCTTCAGGCTCTTGCCTTTGCCCTTTTTGGGGGGGGATTGATGGGTTTGGCATAAAATCTCCTACATTAAATTTAAATTAAGTTTTAATAAAAGTATCTTTACGAGTTCACTGTCACCAA
The DNA here is from genome assembly GCA_947164805.1 of uncultured Elusimicrobia bacterium. Lineage (GTDB taxonomy): Bacteria > Elusimicrobiota > Elusimicrobia > Elusimicrobiales > Elusimicrobiaceae > Proelusimicrobium. The sequence continues at coordinate 1,440 of CAMUXX010000160.1, forward strand.
GTAAATTTTCTTTTTTAAGCCGAAATAGTATATTTTGTGTACAATATAAATCAAGAGGTAAATTAAACATTTGTGCAAAATTGAGCAAGTCAATTATTTTATTTACATATTCCAAATTTTGCGGATCCTGTTCCAAAAGTTTAGTGTAAGAAACTAATTTTTTTGTCAAGACTTTTTTGATATCTTCAATATTTAATTCTGCCGAAGTTTGTTTTAAATCAGTTATAATTTGGGATATTTTTGCATTATCTATAGTATCTTTTGCAAGTTCTTCCCTAAGTTCATAATTTAACACAAATTCTGCCAAATCTAAGAAAAGGCGAGGCATCGGCAAATCAATATTTTTGATATATTCCAATACTGTTTTTTCCTGTTTAAACAAATTTATATAATTTGTTCTTATGCGTTTTTTTGCTTTGTCAATTACATTAGCAAGCAATTTTATTTGTTTGTCTTTTGGTAAATCTTTAATTGTTAAAGTGTCCACGAAGGAACCTTTTATTAAAGCAACGCATTGGGCATATTCACCGTAGGAAAATAATTCTTTTAATTGTTCCAAATTGTCTGTTTGCCCATAGATTGCCCCGGCGGTAATATCAGGCCCACCCTGATGTAATACAGCGAAACTGACTAAACGTTTTTCGGTAGTCAAACGATTAACAAAAACCGCACTTCCGCAAATTAATTTTATGTGTTCTTGGTGTAAAACATCAATTTTGTTATCTTCAATGTTATATATGTATATACGGTCTTCAAACAAAATTTCGTCAAGCAAATAAGAAATTGCATAATCAATAGCGGCTTTGCGAAGCCCGCGGGAAATTGGCATAACCAAATCTTTATATACTTTCGAGCCGTCCTTAAATAAAGGTATGTTACTTGGTGCAAGTGCAAGTTGTTCTACGAAAGTATTTTGTAAATCTTCCCCGGTTAAACCTTTATTATAACCGATAGCCCTTTTGGCATAAGCCATAATTTGTACGGTTTCAATGCCGGAAATTTCATCAAAAAACCAGCCGCAGCTTGTGTACATTAAGAGGGCATTTCTCTGCATTTCCATCAGTTTTAGAGCAGCAGGCTTATTATCAATGCCCTTTTGAGTTGCGTAATTTTGCAAAAATTCTTCGGTTTTTGAGTGGTCAAGTATTACGGAAATATAAGCATTTCTTGCAACGTATGGATCTTTAAAAAGTTCTTTACCCAGGTTTTCGAAAGTGATTAATAATTTATCCCTTACTGAATCTAAAGCCTTTCTTAAAGGCGCGCGCCAAAGTTGTTGCCAAGATCTTTGCATGCCGGAATTACATCCGCAGTTTGAACGCCATCTTTCAATACCGTGGGCACAACTCCAAGAAGTGTTTTCTCTAATTTGTGCTTCAAAAGTGGGGGGGAACATCTCTAGGTATTGCCCGTAAACGGTCAAATTAGCTAAATTATTTCTTTCTATAT
>CAMUXX010000161.1 GCA_947164805.1 uncultured Elusimicrobia bacterium
CTTCCTTACCATATTTCCAAGTTGAAGAATTCAGAAATAAATTGATTAAACAAATAAAAGAAGGCTCTTTACAAGCGGCCTATTATACTAACGGTTTTGTAATAACCCATGCAGGAATTTGTAACAATTTGTATGATATTTTTGCAAGTGAAACCCCAAAAATAACACCTGCCAAACTTGTTAGACACATAAATAGTATTTTTAAAAAAAATGTTTTGGAAGGAAATTTTACGCACCCCATTTTTAATGTAAGTTATTTCCGCGGAGGGGATAACTTTTACGGCGGTATTTTTTGGGAAGATTTACGTTCTTTAGTGCAAAATTATAATAGAGTTCCTTTTAAACAAATTTTGGGGCATACACGTATAAAAAACAATTTTATAACTGAGGATAGTAAAATTATAGCAGTTGATATCGGTCTAAACAGGGTTTTGGAAGGAACATATTCATACCCGGTTATAAACGGTAAAAATAAATTAATTTTCAAGAGGGTTATATAAATGAAAAGGGCATCAGTTTTGTTTGAAGAAATTAATCATACTTTAAAAGTTTTGCGTAGTCCAAAAGGTTGTAAATGGGATCGCGCACAAACGCATGAAAGTTTAATTAAGAATTTAAAAGAAGAAAGCCGGGAAGTTATCAACGCAATAAATAATAAAGATGATGAAAATTTATGTGAAGAACTTGGTGATTTGCTTTTGCAGGTTTTATTTCATGCCCATATAGCTCAGGAACAAAAGCGCTTTACTTTAGCGCAAGTTATAAACGGTTTAAATAAAAAACTTATTCGCCGCCATCCGCATGTTTTCGGTAACAAAAAAGCAAGTACCCCTGAGGAAGCACTTGCCATGTGGAAAGCGGTTAAAGCCAAAGAAAAGGCATTAAAAGCCCGCAAAAAATCTAAGCAAAAATAAGTAAGAAAACTGCACTTATCAGTATAAAAATTGTTGCGAAAAAACAAATAATTGCCGGTACAAAAGATATGATTAAAGCAAAAAATGTCATTGTTTTATTTAGACCATAGGCATGTTTCATCATATATAGTACAAAGAACAGTTGCAATAATAAAATCGCAAAAACAAACAAACCTTTATAAGCATATAGTGCCGGTATACTTAACACAATTAAGGAAAATGCTACGAGCAGAGTTTTTGCAAATTCTGAAAGCCCAAGCAGCACAAATAACCCCGCTGCACGGCCGCGCCCTGTTGTAAGTTCCAAAAATAAATGTGCGGTAGCCGAAAAGAAAAAACTTATACATACATTAAAAAACAAAATAAACAAAAAACGAAGAATAAAACCTATAATGCTTATTTCTGTTGTTAATCCATGTGCAAGAACAATGCTGAAAGCACCGACACAATAACCAAGTAAAGCAAGTTTTAATTTTCGTTCTTGCATAATTTGGTTTATGGTTGGGCTTGGCTTTAAAACAAAATTAAATAGAGTAGAAAACATATACACTCCTATAAATTAAGCATATAGGCCAAAGCCGGTGTTTGCGGTTTTGCAATTTGTTTTAAAGCCGTGGAACTTTCCGCTAAATTAGAAAAAGGCAGAAATAAATCTTCCATAAATTTGCTTTTTTGGTTTAATATTTTTATGTCTTTTATTCCTGTAAGTTCACTTAAATATTCTTTGGCTTTTTCTTCTCCGCCGAGGCCGTCAATCAATCCAAGCGTTTGTGCTTTCGCGCCGGTAAAAACGCGGCCATCTGCATAAATTCGTAAAGTATTTACATCCATATTCGGGCGTCCCTTTCTTACCGCTTCAAAAAATTGCTGGTAAGTCTCATCAATCATTTCCTGTAAGAGTAATTTCTGTTCGGGTGTAAGTTCTTTATAAATAGCGCCGATATCTTTATTTTGCCCGCTTTTAACGGCATTAAAATCGACGCCTATTTTTTTAAGTAATTCCTGGGCATTTGTAGTTTGCATTATTACACCGATAGAACCGGTCATGGTTCCGGGTTGGGCAACAATTTTATCCGCCGCCATGGCAATATAAAAACCACCGCTTGCCGCGACATCACGCATTAAAGCCACAACAGGTTTTTTTTGTGAACGGAAATAATTTAAAGCGTTATAAATATCCTGTACGGCTGCCACTGTTCCGCCGGGGGAATTTATATCCAGGAGCAAGGCTTTTACTTCTTTTTTGTCTGCCAATTCTCTTATACGGCGTGCAACGGAGGATGCATTTTGTTTGCTTGAGAATGCACTGTTGTCACTGCTCTCCGATATTTCACCACGGATATTAACAACAACAGCACCTTCCTTGGAATTAGAATTTTTAAAAAATTTCAGCGGTTGTTTTTCTTCAGATTCTTTCTCAATAACTTGTGTGGTATTTCCTGTAGGATTTATAATTAGATAAATACCGCTTAACATAGAACAGGTAAAAACTGTACAAAGTACAATTAACCAAAATTTAATACTTGACAATTCTTTATTATGTTTCTTTTCTTCTTCCATGTGTTTCACCTGCGGAATTTGTTGATTAATAAAGGAAGTCATTGTCGGAACTGTATCATGTTGCTCTTCGTTTCTTATTTCAGGTCGCATATTATTTGCGCCATTTTGTTGATCTTGATTTTCTTCTGCCATAAAATCTCCTTAAAAACTTGCTTATATAAATGATACAATTTATTTTGGAGGATTTACCAATGTTTAACGGAATCTTTATTGCTTTAATTACCCCTTTTAAAGCGGGTAAAGTTGATTATGCGGCACTTACTGCGTTAATTGAGAGACAAATTGCTGCCGGTATAAACGGTTTTTGTTTGCTTGGGACTACTGCTGAACCGCCTGCTCTAACAGATAAAGAAACAAAGGACATTCTATAATTTTGCACTTCTAAAATAAAAGGCCGTGGACACATAATTG
>CAMUXX010000162.1 GCA_947164805.1 uncultured Elusimicrobia bacterium
CATTGCTTAAATTTTATCGTGATATTGTAACTAAAGAAGTACCAAAAGAAGAAAAGAATAAAGAACCTATGACTATCTACAATATGAATCGCCGCCCTGAAATTGTAGATGCTATAATGGGTTTGAGTATTTTAAGCCCGGAAAAGGATCAAGATGATGACGCTTTGGCAATATACGGGGCTATATATAAGTATGAAGAAAGGTCTGAGGCAATGTCTGTCTTGATTAATGCTGTTGCCGGTTTGCTTACACTAAAAAGATATGATTTGGTAAAAGAGGTCATAAGTAAACATACTAAAGAGGAACACTCGGTTACACGCTCCGATGTTTGGAATAATATTAATTTTACATCAGCTGCAAAAATATTGGCAAATATAAACGGTAAATACCTGGGTAAAAAGTCCGCGATGGGTGAATATTGGTTTGATAATGCTTACCAAAATATTTATTCCGATATAGCCCTGATGCTTGCGGAAGACGGCTCTGATGAAGCACTGGATATTTTGCGCGAATTTGGTATAAATCAATGTAAAGTTTATAGGACTGCAGGTATACAAAAGGAAACTTTAGCTAAATATTCAGTTTACTGTGACGGTATAAAACCTTTCATAGTCGGTGCTTTGCTTAGCGGTAAAAGCGGGGCTAATAAGTATAAATTGGTAAGGCCGATAGCAGCAGAAGCAAAACAGTATATAGATAAAGACGGTAAAGTCGGCGATAATAATAACGAACAAAAAATTGCAGCAATAAAAGCCGGTGAAGATGCTTATTATGGTTTGGCAAAAGAAGTTTTTAACGGTGATGCTGAGGCCATGATTGCTATAAGTATCATGGCAGAAAGCATGGGTGATTTATATTCAGATAAAGAGCATTATTTGGATACTGCTCTTTATGAAAAATTTAAAGACAGAATACCTGAAAGATTATTAAAAGGAAACCATATAGTTATTGATGAGTATCGCTTGAATGATAAGAGGACTCGTCAAATAATAAGAAATGTAGGGTTAGTTGTAGGTCTTGCTGTTGATATTAGATTGATGGCAAAGTTCATCCTGGATATTGCAGCAATAGGTATTAAGGGCTTTGCTTTCGGTAAAGGTTTATTCAGTGCTTTTAAAGCGGCACAAATAGGTCTAACAGTTAAAAATATTCCTGCCTTGGCAAAATTTGCCGCACAATATACAAAAACCGCTTTCATGAAAACTAAAATAGCTGCCAAGATCTCAAATATGGGTAAAAATTTTAAAGAAATTGTAAAAGATTATAAAAATTCAGTAAGGGCCAATGCCTTGAAAAATGCCGCACAATATACAAATACTGTTCATACACAAATACAGGGTTCGCTGTCTGTATTAAGCGGAGAGTACAGATTGAACAAAGGTTTGGCTGGCTTGGTAAAAGGTGTTAAATACGAAAAAGGTGTTTTTACCTTATTGGATGAAGCCGGGCAGCCGGTGAATTTATTTTCCAAAATAACCGAAGGTTTAAGTACAATCGTTAAAGGAATTAAATACGATGAAGAATTAGGTATCTTGGTTATAGGAAAAGAGGCAGAGGTTCCCTCCCAACTTTTGGAAGTTGTTGATGATATTGTCGCTACTGCGACAAGTAATGCCAAAACAAAATACAGAGTAGCAAAATTATTTAAAAAGAGCGCAAATTTTAAAGAATTATTCCTGGGAGAAATTAAAAATTTGGTAGCATCCTCCCCCTTATGTGTGGAAGATCAAAAGTTCTTACTTGAATTTTTCCAAGGGGCGGAATTCGGTACAGAACTCGGCAAAGCTGAAAGCAACCTTGTTAAAGCAATAAATACGGCAAGGAATTTTGTTGAAAATCCTGTAGTTTTACCTGTCGTTTCCGGTGTAGGGAAGCAAGCAAAACAATCCGGGGTTGAACTGGTTATTAATGAAAATATACCCGCCTTTGCAAATAGTTTACCGAAATATGCCTCTATTATAGAAGAAGACGGCAGATCTATGCTTAAATTCTTTAAAAACGAGAGTGAATTGATTGATGTATCCGCCTTTAAATTAAATTTACCGACCCAAAGTTTAATAGATTTAGCCAATGCCGTAGGGAAAACAGGTAAAATAGAACTTAAGTTTATCCCTAAAGAAGCAAATACTTTTTGGAATAGAAATTTCCGCAATGTTTTTGCAAGAAGTAAAGATAAATTATTCGGCGGGCGCGGTACAGTGGAAATACTCGAAAACGGACAATTAACCAAAACAGGTATTACTTTAAAGACCTATAAGCAGTATAATGGTTTAAGAGTTATTATAGATGAAAATTTAGGGCTCATTGTTCGTAAAGGTGCAGATGTAATAGATGTCACAACCGAGGGGGCTTTCTCTTTACCTAAATATCAATTAGGACAATTTTTGCAATTTGCTCCAAAAATGGGAATTAGTAAAGAACCTTGGAAAATTAATCTTATTGGTGGCCTAAATAAGATGAGAACTTTGTATATAACTGGTTTAGTATCACTTGGTGTTGCTTTTACTGGATTACATGGAGCTTTGGGAAAGAGTTACCCTGATATAAATACAAAGCAATTAAATCTTATAACTGTAGCTTTACCGTTTGCATTTTCCTTCTTAGCTCCATTTGTTTCCCCTTTAGTTAAGAAATATGGCGCTGTAAAAATGTTAAAAGTATCTATGGGTCTTTCAGCGACAGCTTTAGTTATGCCGATTTTTGCGGGATTTAATGGTTTGGGAGGTATACAAGCGGATAATCCGTTTGAAAAACCTTCACCTACCCTTTTATATCCTTCAGCATTAATGGTTGGGTTAGCATCTACCTTAATGCGTGGAGCATCTTCCCCATTGGTTCAAGCAATCGGAGGCGGTAGTGGTGCTATGAAAATGAAAGC
>CAMUXX010000163.1 GCA_947164805.1 uncultured Elusimicrobia bacterium
AGAACCCTTATTTTTGGCAGGTTGGGCGGGTGCAAAAGAAAGTCTAAAAAAATATTTCGGCAAAAATTTTACATACTCAAAAACTAATTTTTTGACACCTGAAATTTTGCTTGAAGCCACAAAAAAATATTTGGGCAAACAAAGCAAAGAAGAAGTTTTAACGCCCTTATATTTAAAACCGGCGCGTTTTGAACTATGCGGGAAATAAATCAATTCTTAGGTGGCGAAATTGCACAAAGGTTAGCCGTAATTTGTACGCAGTCAAAAACCGCGGCGGCATGGAGTGCTAAAGATTTCCAAACAGAAGCCGCGCAAAAAACTTCAAGAATTTTTATCATAAGCGAAAGCGACAACGATACAAAAACTGTACTTGGTTTTTGTGCAGTTCGTTTTACTTTTGAGACGGCAGAAATTACAAATTTTGCCGTATGTCCGCAAATGCAACGTAAACATTTGGGAACTGAACTTTTTACGCATACTTTAAATTTTCTAAAAGAAAAAGGTGTGAAGGAAGTTACTTTGGAAGTGTCTTATTTAAATACAGCGGCAAAAGAATTTTATAAGAAATTTAAATTTACTAATGTAAGCACTCGCAAAAAATTTTATAATACGGGGGAGGATGCTCAAATCCTAAAACTAAATTTATGAAGATAAAAATTTTTATTTTTTTATGTTTACTTTCCGCTGCGCTTTATGCGTTTGACGGTAATTTTGAACTTTCTGAAGAAGCACAAAAACAGTCAGATTTTTATAATAAATTTCTGCAGGCTTTAAACTTTGAAAATGAAGATAAAAACCAAGAGGCACTTGTGCTTTTAAAAGAACTTTTGGATCAAACCCCCGAAGATAAACATATAATACATGAATATTGTTACCTTGCCCTTGATAATAAAAAAGAGGAATTTAATTTTTGTAAAACTGCACTTGAAAATTTAAAAAATAAAACTTGGCAAAACCATACTGTTTTGGGCGATTATTATTTGCGCGAAGGTGCTTTAACGCAAGCATTAAGCGAATATAAAAATGCTTTAAAACTTAACCCGGAAAATTTGGATTTATCCTTCCATTACGCTGGGATTTTGGCAAGTAAAGATCAGCAGGGTGCAATAAATTACCTTGATAATTTGGCAAAAGAATATCCTCAAACGGAAAGTTTTGTAAAACTGAAAATTGCCGATATTTATTTAAAGAATAAAGAGGAAGAAAAGGCTATTTTTACCTTGGAAAATTCTTTAAAAACCGTACAAAATAAAGAAGGAATTTATTTTGCTTTAATTAAAATTTATGAGCAAAAAAAAGATACAAAGAAACTTTATGCGACATACCAAAGCATGCATGAGTACGGTTTAATAAATGCCGAAATACTTGAAAAGTTGGGTAGCCTGGCTATAAAGGAACAAGATGAAGAAAACGCCATAAAATATTTTGCCGAACTTTTAAAATTAGACGGCAAAAACCCATATGCCGCGCGCTTTTTTGCCATACAAGAACAAAACCAAGGCCGTTATGAAAGTGCCTTAAATTACTTAAAACAAGCACGTGATTTTGATACGGCACCTGCCATGCAAATTAAAGCCGGTTATTATTTAAGCATGCTTTCAAAACAAGATGAACTTTTAAATTTAATGGAAAGCGCACATAAAAAATTCCAAGACAATAATGAAATTTCTTATTATTATGCTTTGGCTTTGACAGATGGTAAAAACTACGATAAAGCTGCTAAAGTTTTTGAGAGAATTTTGCAAAATACGCCGGATAACGAACTTGTACTTTTCAATTATTCTGCAGTGCTTTATGAACAAAAAAAGTATAAAAAAATGGAAGAAGTTTTAAGAAAACTCCTTACCATAAACCCGGATAATGCGCAGGCATTAAACTTCCTTGGATATTTTTTGGTAGACGAAGGCGAAAAAGAAAATTTTGAAGAAGGATACAAATTAATTTCCAAAGCATTAAGTTTGAAACCGGATGAAATTGCCTATCAAGATTCACTTGCATGGTATTACTTTAAAATTGGTAATTTGGTGGAAGCAAATAAAATTTTAAGCAGTTTATCCGAAGTTAAAGATGAGGAAATTTACTTGCACAAAGCAGTGGTTGCCCATGCTTTAAAAGATTTTGAAAATGCCGTAAAGAATTATGAAAATGTTCTAAAAATAAACCCCAAAAACAAAGTTGCAAAGAAGGGTTTAAAAAAGGCAAAGAAGGGAATTTAAAAAAGTTGTTGACATTTTGCTCAAAAGTTGCGAAAATATACTTGAGGTGTTTTTCTAGTTACTTAAATATTAGATGTTTTTTAGTTGTGAAAATATTGGGTTTCCATTTATGAGGGATATTAAATTTTTATTTATGAAAAATGTTAAATTAAATGAGATTTCTTTTAGGGCATTTCCCATTTTAGGGGTGCTTTGTTTTATTATCTTTGGGGCAGTTAATTTGTTTGCCCAAACCGCGATGGTTACAAGTAACTTTGTTTATTATCCGCCTAAATATTTGCTTCCGGGGACTGTTTATACTTCGATGCCGGCTCATACATCTCTTAATTTTCAGTGCACATTACCTGAAATACAGTATGCTTATTCAGTTTATAACCCTAGTGTGACTGATTATATACCATCTGCCGGTGATTGGGGCGATTTTTCTTTTCATGATTCAAACGGCATATATAACGGTTATGAGGAACAATCTTTTGATCCTTGGGTAAACTCTGCATTAATTGAATTTGATAAACCCTTTCCAAGGAATTTCATAGCCCAAGTAGGAACTGATAGCAGTGGAAATCCCATTTATGATAATGTTTTAGGGAATCCCTATCCGAACCATTGTTTGGCTTTGTGTACAGAAGTTACCTGTACAAATCCTGTAAGATTGATGGAA
>CAMUXX010000164.1 GCA_947164805.1 uncultured Elusimicrobia bacterium
AATGGCATATTTGTAACAGTGAGTTCATTACTTTGATCCGGGGCAGTGTAGTCATCTTGGGAATCTTCTTCATGTTTTTCTTGAGATATAACATTTTGGTTAATGTTATTGAAACTTAAGGAAGCAAAGCCTCTGTCCGTAGTATAAAAATACTTTATGGTAAATATAATTATTGCGCCGATTGCGGCTATAAGAGTTATTAATTTTAATTTGTTTTTCATATTCTAAACTATATATTCATTTTAGAAATTGTGAAGGATAATTTCAAGTAAAATTTTATTTTGTTTAATTTTTCAGTAAATTCTCCAAAGTATATAATGTTAAATTAAACTGTTCTTTAAAGGAATCTTCTTCAATAAATTCATCAGCTTGGTGTGGCCCTCCGGTTTTGTCTTCATCCCCTTTTTGTGTTATAAAGAAGCGCGGCCCTATGCCATAAGTCAAAATACCATGGCGCCTTAATATTTCACTTTCACTGGAAGCAGGGCTTATACCAAGCAGAACTTTTGTATCTTGTCCATATATTTTTTTGGCACTGTTTTCCAAAGATAAGTAAAGTTCATCATTAAAATTATCTTTTGGTTGAGGAAAAGGTAAAATAGGTTGTTCCTTAACGGTTAATATTATATCTTCATCATTTTCAAATAGTTGGGTTAATTTATTAAAAAATTCCTGCGGATTAGTGGAAGGAAGCAGCCTGCAATTTAATAATGCCGAAGCTTGCGGCAAAACGGTATTTGCTTCTTCTGAAGATGTTAAAATGGTTGGTGTTATACTATCCTGGATTTGTGTTTGCAAAAAGGTATCTTCGCTTATTATTGCAGCAGCTTGTTTAAAATATTTTTCTTCCGGTGGGTTTAAAAGCATGTTTATTGTTGTTTGTGCATCCTGGTCTTGCGTTTTAGAAATATTTTCAAAAAACTTTCTTGTAAAAGATGTTAATTTATAAGGTAATTCATAATCTTGTAATTTTGCCAGTGCTTGTGAAAGTTTATAAATTGCATTATCTTGTGCGCCTTGAGAGGAATTGCCGCCGCTTGCATTTGCAGTTAGTAAAATATCAAGGTACATTTTACTGGCAGCTTCCGCAAACAATAAATTTTGTTTTTGATTTAAAATTACCCCCCCACCTTCATTTATTGCAAATACTACACCATTGAATATTTTAGGATATTTTTCAATGAGATATTTTAAGCCCATTTCGCTGCCGGCTTCTTCATCAGCGGTAAAAAGGAAAACCAAATCCCTGTTTAATAAATCTTTATTTTTGGCGAAATAATTAAGAAGTGTTAAATTAATCGCGGCATAGTTTTTGGCGTCTTTTGAACCTCTGCCGTAAATTTTACCATCTTTTATTGTTGCTTTTACAGGTGGCATGGTCCAATCCCCTTGAATTGCGGCCGTATCCAAATGTGATATTAAAAGCACGGCAGGTTTTTTTTCTTTATTAGGTAAGGAAGATTTTAACCTTATCGCTAAATTGGCACGGTTTTTTTGAGGACGGTAAATTTCCCAGTCAATTTTATTTTTATTCAGTACGGTGTAAATATAACGGGCTGCATGTATTTCCTGCGGGTTTGGTTGGGTTGTATCAAAAGAAATTAAATTTATTAAATGCTGTTTTGCTTCCTCGTGAAGTTCATTTAAAGGAATTTCGGCAAAAATCGGCATTGTTATAAAACAAAGGATAAAAAATAAATTTAAAAATTTCATTTTTCCACCAAGGAATAATCTATTTTATTATCATCAAAATTGATTTTTGAACCAACCCTTATTTTGTGTTTTGTTATGCTTTTTGCCGGCAGTTCAAGAACATATTTTGCCATACCTCCGCGTATTGCTATTTGGTTGTCCGGAGTATAAACATAACTTCTTGGTACATTTTCCCATGCTTGGTTTACTGTTTTATCTTTAGCAATAAAAAGCATATCCAGGTTAACAAAAGTGTTTTTCATCCAAAAATAATGAAGTGTTTCATTGTTAAAGACAAACAACATGCCGGAATCTTCAGGCAGAGTTTCGCGGTTCATTAACCCCTTTTCCGCTTCTGCTTTTGTTAAAGCAAGTTCTGCATTTACTTTAAACCCGTCAGGTAAAATTACAGCCAAAGCCTTGGGTTTACAAGCCGTAAACCCAAAACACAAAGCAAATAACGTAAAATACAAAAAATAACTTTTAAACATTTTTCTCTTATTTCTTGCGGTAATTTTTAACAATAGTTAAAGTTAAATCAGCCGTTTTATTAAATGTCTTTATATCAAGCCATTCTTTGACGGTGTGATTATCATGGTAACCTATGCCTATAATAGGCATCAATAACCCTTTTGATGCTAAAATATTGGAATCAAAACCGCCACCGCAAGATTTTGTCTCCATTTTTATTTTATTTGCTTTTGCGCATGATAGGATATATTTTATTAAGGGAAGTTTTGTTGAAATATCCAGCAAAGGATATTTTAATTCCTGTTTAAATTCAATGATAGGTTTAATGGTTTTACCGTCAACTTTTTTGGTAAATAACTTCTCTGCCTTTTTGAAACACTCTTTCATATGCTTAACTTGCTTTTCCAAAGCGGGCAAATTGCGGCTTCTGGCTTCACCTTTTAAATATATTTCCGGCATAACGATATTTGTGCCTGTGCCGCCTTTTACTATACCTAGATTTGCGACTGTCAATTTATCTATCCTTCCCAGTTTCATCATAGAAATTGCTTTTGCTGCAACTTCCAAAGCAGATATGCCCTTTTCCGGGCAAACACCGGCATGGGCAGCTTTACCGGTAATTTTTATTTTAAAAACATAGGCCTTAGGTGCGTTTACAATGAGTTCTTCCGGATATTCATCATCTAAAATTAAGCCTTCTTTCCCTTGCA
>CAMUXX010000165.1 GCA_947164805.1 uncultured Elusimicrobia bacterium
CGTTTATCAGAAAGAAGTGCCAAGAGATATAGATTACTTAAACCCCTTATAAAACTAATAGTTCCCAAATTATCTTTTATTTGCGCTCAAACCGAAGAAATCAAAAAACGCTATATCTCTTTAGGTGCTTCAAGAAAAAAGGTATTTGCTTGCGGCAATATTAAATATGATGCTTTAACCGAAACCCCAAACCGCTTAGATGAAGTAAAAGAAATTATAAACAAACTCGGCTGGCAAAAATCAAAAATAGTAGTATGCGGAAGCACGCATGAATTGGAAGAACAAATAATATTTTCCGCCGCTAAAACACTAAAAGATGTAAAATTTATTATAGCACCGCGCCATTTGGAAAGAGCAAAACAAATACGCGAAAATTTAAATAAAACACAATTCCAATTTGTTTTTTTAAGCAATTTAAATTATCCGCCCGTAGAAACCCAAATTTTAGTAGCAGATACAATGGGTCTTTTAGGCGCATTATATAAAGTCGGAACTGTGGCTTTTGTGGGCGGCTCAATAGTAAAAAGGGGCGGGCATAATTTTTTGGAAGCAGCCATACTTAAAAAACCTGTGTTCTTTGGAAAATACTTTTATAATGCCCCTGAAGTTGCCAAAACATTATTAAAGTCCGGAGGGGGGATTTTAGTCAGTAAAACCAATTTTAATAAGGAGTTAAAAAAATATTTAAATAATGATGTCTTACTAAATACTGCCGCGCAAGCAGCATTGGACAATGCACTTTCTTTTAAAGGTGCAACAGCAAAATCTTTAGAGGTTATAAATTTATGAACGAAAATAAAAATCAAATAAAGCAAAATATTTTAGTTATGCGTTTATCTTCGCTTGGGGATATAGTTTTGCTTTCACCGGTATTCAAAAATATTAAAGAACATTGGCCTAATGCCAAAATAACTCTGCTTGTTAAAGAACAATTTGCCCAAGCTTTAAGCGGCCACCCCGATATTGATGAAATTATGGTCTTTAAAGATTTTATAAGTACGCTAAGGGATATTAGGGCCCAACACTTTACGCATTTGCTTGATATGCATGCTACTTTGCGCACAATTTTACTAAGCACTTTTAGCGGTATTGAAAATAAAAAGAGATATAATAAAAATTTCCTTGCAAGGCGTATATATGTAAAATTTAAATTTGCAAGCCCTGTTTTGGAGAAGCATACTCTTGAAAAATATTTAGCCGTCTTAAGTGATTGGGGTATCCCAGTAAAACACCGCACCCCCAATTTAAGCGATTGGAAGTTTAAGACTGTTGATTTAAAAAAGGAAATTGAAAATATTTGCATTTTCCAAACCTCATTTTTGGGTGATTCCGTTTTAACCACACCTCTTGTTAAAAAAACTGCTAAAATGTTCCCGAAAGCCAAAATCACTGTAGTAACACGCCCACAAACTGTGGAAATTTTCAGGCATCTTGATGAAGTTAATAAAATTATTATTGACGATAAAAGAGGTTTAAACCAAATATTTGGGATATTCAGAACGGCAAACCGTATACACCGTGCAAAAGTTGATGTTTTACTAGTTCCGCACCGCAGCTTCAGAAGTGCTTTAATTGCCTGGTTAAGCGGCGTGAAAGTACGTATCGGTTTCAGTAACAGTGAAGGAAGATTCTTTTATACAAAAACTGTCCCTTTTTCTTGGATGATTCACGATGCGGAACGCAATTTATATTTGCTTCAAGGCATAGTGCAAGATAATTTTAAAGTAGAACTAAACCTTGATAACGGAAATACAGATGCGGAACAAACGGCGGAAAAACTCCTAAAAGAATCCGGCGCGGCAGGTAAAATTTTAATAGGTGTTCACCCAAGTTCAGTGTGGCCGACAAAATGCTGGCCGGCTGAAAATTATGCCAAACTTATTACCCGTATGGAAAAGGAACTGGGGTTAACTTCTGTTTTAATAGGCGGGCCTAAAGATTTAGAAGTCAGCGAACAAGTGGCCCGTCTCTCCGAAGGCCACCCTATCAATCTTGCCACAAAAACGACATTAACAGAACTTATGGCCTTAATGAAACATTTAAAACTTTTTATTACTAATGATTCCGGCCCAATGCATATAGCAACGGCTTTTGGGGTTCCTACTTTGGCAATTTTTGGGCCTACAACTAAAGAATTAGGTTTTTTCCCTTACGGTGAAGGGCACCGGGTTATAGAGGTAAAGAATTTACCTTGCCGCCCTTGTGCTTTACACGGTGGGAAGAAATGCCCCCTTGGGCATTTTAAGTGCATGAAAGATATTTCCGTTGAGGAAGTATTTAATAATGTAAAAGAGATGTTAAATGTTCATTGTTAGAGGTGAAATATGAAAGACTTTATCTACTTCGTAATATTATTACTTATAGCAGCAGGTATAGGTTATGGGTTTGATGCTTTGTTTTCTTCCCTGTTACCGAAAAATGCGGCGGACTTTTTTATAAAATCATTTGCAATAGGTATCCGCCCTTTGAGCATCCATGCAAGCATTTGCGGTATTATCGGGTTAATTACATCTTTTGTAATAGTATAACTCCACCCATCAAGTTTTGCACAATCTCGCCTAACGATATTATGTCGTGTTTTGAAGCTTTTGCGAGCGGGTAAAATAGCAATTCTGCGGCGGGGCGTGTGGGGAGCTGTTTTGAGAGCCGGCGGGCGTTTGCTTGAGCTGGTCGATTCGGTGCGATGTGGAGCTTGTTTGGCTTGCTTATGGGTATGTGTTCAAAGTGCACACTTTATTAAAAAGCGATAGTATATTGGTATGAAAGAACGTAAGAACAATGTCTTTGGATTAATATC
>CAMUXX010000166.1 GCA_947164805.1 uncultured Elusimicrobia bacterium
AGGCAGGGGAATTTTTTATGCCCCCCAGGACTTGAACACTTTCTCTTTATAAATGCTACAATAAATTATGTTCATAAAAGTCAAAGTTCATGCAGGGCAAAAAAGGGCAAAGCTCGTTCAAAAAAAGCCGGATACTTTTGAACTTTGGGTTCTTGCACCTGCCGAACAAGGCCGCGCAAACGACGAAGTACGCAAAACACTAGCCTCATATTTAGGTTGCGAGGCCAAAAAATTATTCCTAATCAAAGGTGCAACAATGCCGGCAAAAATTTTTGAGTTAAAAGAATAATATGCTGATAGACGAATTTAAAAATCATTTAACTTTTGAGAGGCAACTATCACCTAACACCATTGATTCTTATGGACGAGACATTAAACAGTTTGCCGATTTTTGCACTCGTCACAACAAAGGCCTTGCAGAAGCAAGCCCGGAACTTTTGGATAATTTTGTTTATTCACTTAAAACGGAAAGAACGCTTGCCCCGGCAAGCGTCTTCCGCAAGATTGAGGCGGTAAGATGTTTCTATAAATTTATGCTAGTAGAGGGATTAATCAAAGAAGATCCTACAAAATTTTTATATTCACCGCGCCTTATTCAAAAAGTGCCGAGCCAATTATCACAAGAAGATATGGAAAAACTTTTGTCTTTCCCCCCTACAAATTTTGCGGAGTGGCGAACACTATGTATCGTAAGTTTATTTTATGCAACGGGTTTAAGGGTTAGCGAACTTATCAATTTACAACTTGAAAATGTTAATACAAAAGAAGGTTGGGTTTTAGCCTTCGGTAAAGGCAGGAAACAACGTTTTGTACCAATGCACCAAGAGGCTTGTGCCTTGCTTGAGCGCTATTTATTTGAACGTAATGCCCATTTTGCTACAAAAGAAACGGACAGCGAAATTTTCCTCAATAAACAAGGCAAAAAATTAAGCCGCGTAACTGTTTGGAAAGATATTGAAATGCTTGGTCGCCAAGCTGGTATCAGTACACCTCTACATCCGCATTTATTTAGGCATACTTTTGCAAGCCATTTATTGCAAGGCGGTGCAGATTTACGTTCACTTCAGGAAATGCTCGGGCATGAGAGTTTAAATACTACACAAATTTACACACATGTAAATATACAAGATATAAGGGCAAAACACCGCAAATTCCACCCACGCGGATAAATAATTACAATTCAACCAAATATTTGGAAATATTACGGAACGCTTGGCCGCGGTGGCTGATTTTATTCTTTTCTTCTTCGGTCATTTCGGCCATTGTTTTTTTGTATTTGGGAACATAAAATAAAGCGTCATAACCGAAACCGCCGCTGCCTTTAAAATCCGTTAAAATACGGCCTTCAATTTTGCCTTCTTCTGCAAACAATTGGCCTGTAGGCATTGCAAGAGCGGCAATGGCTTTAAAGTGTGCGCTGCGTTTTGAGGCAGATACACCGGAAAGTTCCTTTAAAAGTTTTTCATTATTTGCTTTATTATCGCATCTGTCTGCATAAGCATAGCGCGCGCTGTTTACACCCGGCGCACCGTTTAAATAGTCTACCATTAGGCCGGTATCATCTGCTAAAGTTATTAAGCCTGTATGAACAACACCGAAAACAGCTTTAATTTTTGCATTGTCTTCAAGTGTTTTGCCGTCTTCCATAATTGGCGGCAAATTGGGGAAATCAGCCAAAGTTTTATAAATTAAAACTTTGCCTGATTTTGTTTTACCGGGCAAAATTTTAAGTAATTCTTGAACTTTATGTTTATTTGATGTTGCTAAAAGGATATGTATTATATTCGTCATTTAAATTCTTAAATATTTTATCTACATCAATTTTATTAATAATTGCATCTATATCGCTTGCAGCTTTTTTATTCTGTTTCTCTAATGAATCATTTAACATTTTTTCGCGGTCTTGTTCCGAGAGAAATTGAATATAATTCAAAGCCACAGCATAAGAAGCGTGCATTTGTTTTGAACTAACCCACTCATCATTACTGTGTTCATTATGAGAGCCGTCAAATAAATTATAAGTTGGGATACCTAGATATGTAATATCTCCTGCATCACTGCCGCCGCGTCCGGACTCAGGCATCATTTTAACACCTGCAAATTTATAAGCTTTTTCTATAAGTTTATAGTTAGTTGGGTATTTATCAAGAACATTTTTAGAATTGAAATAGGAATCTTTTATTTCCAGAACAATTGTGGGGGAATCAGAATTGTTACCTGTAACGATTTCGCCATTATCTATTTCAATATAGTCCATATTATATCGTCTGGCAGTCCTTTTTGCTTTTCTTCTAAGTTTATTTTTATATTTGTTTATTTCAGATGTACTAAATGAACGCAAACGCCCGTAAACGACATCTTTACCATCTGCATTTTTTCCCATCTTATGATAGTCCATATACCCTTCTTTGCCACTGCTATTAAAGGAGGCTAAATATTCCGGTAATCTGTTGGCAAAATTATTTGCAACGCGTAAAGGCGAAACTTTACTACTGTAACCAGGGTGTCCGGCGGGAGGTGTTTCAACGGTAAGCGTATAATCGGTTGCATTAAAGTTTTCTACAACGATACGTCCAAAACCATGGCTATCTATAACAAGGCCGAAATCAGCGGCAATCTTGTCTTTAGTTAAATATTTTGTACTGTTACCTACTTCTTCATCAGGTGTAAAAATTATTCTTACATCTCCGTGTGGTATATTTGGATTTGTTAGCAAGGTTTCCGCTATTGTCATAACAACTGACATACCGGCTTTATCATCACCGCCGACGGCTAC
>CAMUXX010000167.1 GCA_947164805.1 uncultured Elusimicrobia bacterium
ATTTTAATTGTTTTACCGCTTTATTTTCGGCACATTAAATAAGAACTCCTTTCTCTATAATTATATATTTTAGTAATTGTGCAGGCAATTAATCAATATATTGTTAATAATTCCTATAAATAATCGGGCATCAAATTAAGTGCCCAGGAAACTTCTTCTAAAATATTGCGGGCAAAATCTGCTAAACCAGTTTGTAAAACAAGGGGGTAAACTTGTTTTTCAAGGCGTATATAATCTTCCACCACGCGTTTTTTTGCGGAACCTATTTTAATATTTGCACCGCGTACTTTGGCAAGTTTAACACGCATTAAAAGAGGACTGATAAAATTAAGTTCCTTATAAAACTCAGATGCAATTTTTAGCGTATTAGCCGCTTCTTCGGTAAAACGCTTATAATCAAAAACACCGTCTTGTTCTAAAGCAGATTTATACATAACAAGACCGTAAGAATTTATTTCCAAAGTACTTTGTTTTGAGAGTTGTAAAATAAGACCGTCTTGCACAGTATTAAAAGTGCCGTTTAGGCCGATTTTTTGCGCTACCCGCGGTAAATCTTTATAATCTCTTAAAGGCTCTTGCGGATAAAGCGGCGTTAAAAGCAAAGTGCAAACACCTCGAACTTCAGAAGGTTCTTTATTTAAGGAACGTAAATAATTATCAAAATGCGCTTCGCCTTTATCAATTAAAATATGACGCAAATTATTACTTTTACGGCGGTTATCCAGAAGCCAAGGCAAATTGTTTGGGTGAACAATGGTTTCAGGTTTTGAGGCTTGACCCGTCCTAACATAAGCCCTTTTAAGTGGGCCGACAAGGTGCGGCGTTAAATTACTTTGAGGGATATTTATTACCACAAACATATTCCCGTTTTTAGGATTCTTGCAAGTTGCAATATCAACAAAAACAACAGGGTCAATATAATTTTGGATAATGCTTTCAATTTGCCCGCGTATCTTAACATTGACTGGTACACCGTTAAAAGGAGGCTTTGGTTTATCATGTTCATCCTTTACGCCGATTATAATTGTACCGCCTAAAGAATTTGCAAAAGCAGCAATTGTTTTGGCGAACTTTTCATTATTTTTCGGCAACAAAAGTTTATAATCCAGCATAGTATTTTCCGGCAAACCTTGTTTTAAAAAGTGGCGGACATCATCAAAAGTTAATTGGTTTATGGGTTTTTGAAAGAACATTTTTTACTCCTATTTATATTCGTTTACGGAATAAATTTCCTCTAATTTTTTGCGTGTATGTTTTATTTGTTTCGGCTTATCTTTTGGGTAACCCAATGCAATGATTGTATGAATTTCCACACCTTTAGGTACTTTTAAAAATTCCTGTGCTTTTTTAGCACTGAACCAGCCCACCCAGCAAGTACCGAGGCCAAGATCAGTTGCTTTTAAAACTAAGTGTTCTGTAGCAATTGCATGGTCCGTAAGATAAAACGGGCGGCCAACAATTTTTTGCCCGGCTTTCATGGTTAAATTTGCATTTTTCTTAACGCAAACTGCGATTAAAACCGGTGCATTCTTAAAAAATCTGCAAGGTAAAAACCTGCCTGCAAAAACTGCGTTTGCAAAATCTTCTTTGATTTTTTTATCATTTAAGATTACAAAATGTGTAGGCTGGCTGTTGCAGGCACTTGGCGCAAGGCGCGCGGCCTCAAGACAAGTTAAAATATCTTTCATTTTAACTTCCTTATCAGAAAACTGACGGACTGAACGACGTGTTTTTATTACTTTATCCAATTCCATAATATATATTCTCCTTTTTACGCGTTAACGTTCCGCATTATATCCGCAAACGCATATAACGCACTTGCATATTTAAGTGCTTTTTAATTTTTCTACGGGTAGAATTACCCTTTTCCTAGAGTACCGAGAGTCGCTACGCTCCCGTACTCTTTGTACTCGTCGTCAAAGAAAAAATTAAAAATCATCTTAAATCTGCTGCGCGATGCGATATTATACTCGTGCGCTACATTTTAAAACTTTTCAAACACTCAAATAACAACCCTATTTTCATCCCTCTTTAAAAATTGTACAATATAAAAAACTAAAAATGGAGGTTTTTTTATGGCAGTATCTTATAAAGAACTTGGTTTTGTGAACACAAGGGAAATGTTTGCAAAGGCCATGAAAGAAGGTTATGCAGTACCCGCTTACAACTTTAATAATATGGAACAATTACAAGCAATTATCACTGCTTGCACGGAAAGCCGCTCCCCGGTAATTTTACAGGTTTCCAAAGGCGCAAGAAAGTATGCAGATGCAACTTTACTCCGCTACATGGGCCGCGGCGCTATTGAAATGATGAAAACTTTAGGTAACCCTGTTCCTGTTGCTTTGCATTTGGACCACGGTGACAGTTTTGAACTTTGCAAAGATTGCATTGATTCAGGTTTTTCATCAGTAATGATTGACGGTTCCGCTTTACCGTATGAAGAAAACGTTGCCTTAACTAAAAAAGTTGTTGAATATGCACATCAATTTGATGTTACAGTTGAAGGCGAACTCGGTGTTTTGGCCGGTATTGAAGATGAAGTTTCCGCCGAACATCATACTTATACAGATCCTGCCATGGTTGAAGATTTTGTTAAAAGAACGGGTGTAGATTCTTTGGCAATTTCTATCGGTACAAGCCACGGTGCATACAAATTTAAAGTTAAACCAGGCGAAAGCGTTCCGCCACTCCGTTTTGATATTTTAGCGGAAGTTGAAAAACGTTTACCCGGTTTCCCAATTGTATTACACGGTGCTTCAAGCGTTGACCAAC
>CAMUXX010000168.1 GCA_947164805.1 uncultured Elusimicrobia bacterium
TTGCTTGGGTCCAAAACTTTAAATGCTTGATCGGTATAAGTTTTGGCATTTTGTTTGATTTGTTCAGGCGAAAGCATAGGGCGCGTTGTATCACGTCCGGAAGGATCACCGACGGCTGCAGTAAAATCTCCGATAACTAAAACTGCCGTATGCCCCATATCCTGGAAAGCGCGTAATTTTGTTAAAACCACACTATGCCCTAAATGCAAATCAGCACTTGTAGGATCAGCGCCTAGTTTGATGCGAAGTTTTTTACCGCTGTTTAATTTTTTTTCAAGTTCCGCGCGGCTGATTAGGTCTACGCAACCGCGTGTTAGCAAATCAATATCCATAATTACCACCTTTAGAAATATATAAATATTTTAGCATTTATGGGAATATTCCGCCACTTTATTTATTATCGGAAAAGAATTAAGGATATAGCTTGCTATCTAATCAAGCATATTAAGCACGCGTTCAACGGCATCTTCTTTATCATGCTTAATTTCAAAAAAGCGTTTATACGCAGTCAAAAGGGCATCTTCGTCAAAAGAAACTTTTTGCAAAAATTTATTTACAATTTCTTCCACCTGCTTTTCATTTAAACCCTGCTCAAAAAGTTCAAGCGCAACTGTTGTTGCTTTTGGTGGGTTCTTACCGTTAAGTTCGTCAATCAAATAAGCAAGCGCAGCGCAATAAGCGGCATCATCCTTTTTATAAAAGGTATAAAACTTTAGTTTGGTACGGAAAAAATCCAAAACATCTTCCTGGCTTTGCGGACCGCTGTATTTTTGCAATGCCTCAAGCCTTAAAGGATCTTCGCCGAGTTTGCCTTTATTTTCCTTTCTGTAAAGTGCCTGCGCATAACCTGCTTTATAAGGAATTTTACCTAACAGAACTTTTATACCTATATCGGCATTTTCCTTATAACTTTCCGTAAAAGGTAAACTTTTCAAAAGTTCTTTAAAATCAAGTGCAACGTCCAACAAAGTTTTTTTACCGTAAAATTTCAAAGTAAGTTCATCCTGATACCCTATAAAAAACGGTACTTTTGTAAGTGCCTTCATATAACTTAATTTATTTTTTTTGATACGCGCCCGGTTTAGAGATTTATTAAAAACTTCCTCGGTACCTTCCTTTAAAATTTTTACGGCAAGGGCCAAATTTTCATAAGGTTCTTCTTCATAAGGCAAACGCATTAAAATTGCTTTAAATATTTTTTGAACTTCACCTTCCTGTAAGGCGGAATATTTAAAATAAATTGTTTCTAAATCTTCCAAAGTTAAAGGGTGGGGGAAAGTTTTATATAAATTCAGCATCGGGGCAAGTTCTTCTTCTGCAAGTTCTGCCAGCAAAACTTTTGATGCCAATTCTTCTTTATATTTAAAGTCCGGGGAATTTTTTGTAATTTTATCAACCAAAAAGGTAAAATCTGTCTTTAATTCCGGCGCCCCTTCAAAAGCATAAACTTCATATAATTGCTTAAATGTGCTTAAAAGGATTTGTTTCCGGTTATGTAAAGTATTTAAAAATTTTAAATTTTCGCCCGCTCTTTCTATTAAAATTGGGCGCGGATCCTGTATATTTTCCAACAAACTATCCACGGTGTAATCTTTAATATCTTGCACTAAAGTTTTACTTGAAACTTGCGCATAAACATGGTTTAATAAATTAAAATATTCTTTATCTAAAGATACCCGGTTGGCCAAATCCAGCAGGATTTCTTGTGCTTTAAAAACTTTTGCCTTCTTAGGCGCACTGGCTTTGCTTTGCCTAAAAAGCAATATATTAATTATTAGATTATCTTCATCCAAATTTAAATCTTGCCTTAAGGCTGATATTTCTTTTTCAAGTTCTTTTTTCGTCAGGTAATTATTATATAAAAGTTCGGCAAGCAAATAATCATCTGCTTTCGGTAAATAGGTTTTTAACTTTTCTAAAGTTATTTGTTCAGGCATAAATGTTCTATTTCATTATATGCAATCTGTAATTTATTTTTTAAATTATCATCTGTAATATAAGGCAAATTGGCTTTAATATTTTCGTTGCAGCATTTTAAACTTGAAACAATTAAAGCCCTTGCACATAAAGTGTCTGAGACGATTATTTTTGCAATTTTACTTTCAATATTATCAATTATTTTTAAAAGTTCTATTGCTTTTTGCGCAGTTATAAGCGGTACTTCCGCCGCCCTGATTTGCGCCCTTGCCAGTTTTTCTGCATCAACAGGAATTTGCTTTTTTAAATTGATTACTTTAAGGTAAGCGGCGGCATCTTCTTCAGTTAATTTTTTAAAATCATTTTTATAATCGGTAATTTTATCAAGGTAAGGTGTTAAGAAATCTTTATCCTTTTGCGATGTTGCTTTGCGTTTTATTGTTACACCAACAGACATTAATAATAAACCTGCGCCCATAGCAGCTACAAAAGCCGCCGCACTTCCGCCACCGGGGACGGAACTTTTGTCCGCTAAAGCCTCAATAAAACAATTTGCACCGTCTTGCCAATTTACCATATTTTGCCGCTCTCCAAATCGGAATATTTTTTGATTTTAAACATTTTTAAACGGTCCTCATCAATACCGGTTCTGCTAAAAAACACATGTTCAATAGCGGTTGCCGGCGTGATATATGCACCTTTTTTAATACCCTTTGGATCTGCTTTTAAAACAAGCCACATTAAAAATAATTCTTTGTCTTTAAAATTTTTAACTTCAAGTTCCGCAGCGGCGCGGAGTAATTTTGCTTTATCTGCTAAATTGCCTTCTAAAACAACGGCATTATGGTAACCGTTTT
>CAMUXX010000169.1 GCA_947164805.1 uncultured Elusimicrobia bacterium
AGGAATTCTTTTAAAAATCCCTCCATTATCTCTGAAGTTTCTATCCCGCTGTCGGGAAGCATCCAAAAAATCATTTACTTATCCAACTCCTTAAAGGCATATTCGGGTTTATTTTTATACTTTTATTTATTTTAGCATAATTTAGTTTATAATAAGCACACAATGCAAGCATGGCGGCATTGTCAGAAGTTAGACCTTTGCCCGCAAAACGCACAGCAGAACCGTGTTTTTTGCCTTCTTCAAGCATTTTATTTTGTAATTTCTTATTCGCGCATACACCACCGCCGATAACAATATTTTTTATACCGTATTTTTCGGCAGCATTTAGAGTTTTATAAACTAAAGTATCTGTAACAGCATCTTCAAAAGCAAGGCAGACATCAGCAGGGTTATAATCTTTATGGTCGCGTAAATAATAACTTACCGCCGTCTTAATTCCGCTAAATGAAAATTCAAAATTACCCTTCATAAAAGGTCGCGGAAATTTAATTGCACCCCTGTTGCCTTTCAAAGCCAAAGCCGAAACTTGCGGCCCGCCGGGGTATGGTAATTTAAGCAATTTGGCTACTTTATCAAAAGCCTCGCCTGCTGCATCATCGCGTGTTTTGCCAAGCAATTTATATTTACCGTAACCCGTAACTTTCCAAAGTTCTGTATGCCCGCCTGAAACAATTAAAGAAATTAAAGGGAATTTTAGAGGTTTATTTGCTAAATTACCGTCAAATTCCGCTGCATACAAATGGCCTTCCAAGTGGTTTACACCCATAACGGGAACATTATATAAAGCACCTAAAGTTTCAGCCGCAACGCGCCCTACCAAAAGGCCGCCCGGCAAACCGGGGCCATTTGCAAAAGCAATAGTTGTGGGCGTAATTTGTTTATCTTTTAAAGCGGTACTTATAACACCGGCCACTTTTGCGGCATGCGCGCGACTTGCAAGTTCCGGAACAACGCCGGCATACTTTTTATGTAGATCAATTTGAGTATAAATGACGTTTGAAAGCAACTCCTTACCGTCCTTTAATACAGCGGCGGAAGTTTCATCACAAGTTGTTTCAATTGCCAAAATATAACTACTGTTCATTAAGCCTCTTTAACTCTTTCCGTTTTAGCATCCTGTGCTTTAATTTCTTCAATATTTAAAGCACCCAAAACTTTACGCGCTTTTAAAAGTTCAACGGCACGGTTTAATTGATCATCTTTAATTTCTTTACCTTCAATAGTAGCTGTCTTTTTAGATGGTGAATAAATCATTGTTGTTCTTTGCAAAACAGCGGATTTTGCGGTAGCCAAATCAAAGTCAACCACAATATCCGGAAGTATACCGCCTGTATTAGGGCCTTTCTTTTTAAAATCTCTGTGTATCATACGGCCTAAAGGTGTATAATATTTTGCAACTGTAAGTTTTAAGGCAGATCCATCCTCAAGCGTGCTTACTTGCTGAACACTGCCTTTACCGAAAGTTCTTGCCCCGATCAAAAGCGCACGTTTATGGTCCTGTAAAGCACCGGCAACAATTTCACTCCCGGAAGCAGAACCTTCATTAACGAGCAAAACAATAGGCAAATTAGAGTACAAGGCCTTTTCACCACTCTTATATTCCCTAAAATAAGCCTCTTTTCTGCCTTTTGTATATACTATAAGTTTATTTTCCCCGATGAACATTTTGGCTAAATCAATAGCACTGTCCAAAGTACCGCCCGGATTAAAACGAAGGTCCAAGATAAGACTTTCCATCCCTTGTTTTTTAAGATCTTCCAAAGCATTTTTTACATCGGCAACTGTATGGCCTGAAAAATCTTCCACATAAATATAACCGATTTTATTTTCAAGCATTTTAGGATATACTATTTGCGGAACAATTCTTGCCTTCTTTAATGTAAATTTTTTGGTTATTTCTTTACCCTTTTTGTCTTTACGCTTAATAATGACGGTAACACTTTCCCCAACGGTACCTCGCATCATATCTATAGCATCTTGGGACGAAATATTTTTAACAAGTTTATCATCAATTTGAATAATTTCATCCCCGGGCTCAATACCGGCTTTATAAGCTGGGCTGTTTGGAAGAGGCGTGACTACAAAAAGTTCCCCCTCTTTACCGATTAGGCGGATACCAAGGCCGCCGAATTCGCCACGGGTTTCTTCTTTGATACGTTTAGTATTTTGAATATTGATAAATTCTGAAAATTCATCCAAACTGTTTACCATACCATATAAGGCATTGGTAATAAGTTCTTTGGGTTGGGTTTCTTCCACGTAACTGTCTTGAATTTTGGCCATTACCTCAATCATGATTTTAAGTTGGTCAAGCCCGCTGTCTACCCCTGAATAAGCAAACGGAAATAAACTGCCTACAAAAAATGCAGCCACCATAAAAATGACATATTTATTAACTTTTCTTTTCATATTGTACCTCTTACTATACATTTTAACAAATTTGCGGTATATTAGGAATAAAACTTAATTACCCTTCAAATATACCAATGGATCAAGAGCCTGGGTACCGGAGCGGATCTCAAAATACAATGCCGATTTGCCTTGCCCCATGGCAGTACCTTGGGTATCATGTCCGCAAGTACCTATAACATTACCACTCTTTACCACTTGTCCTACATAGGCTTTAATCTCTTGCAAGAAACCGTATATCGTAAAAAAGCCTTGACCGTGGTCAATAATAACAACTTGCCCGTAAGAGCGGAAGGCACCGGCAAATATAACTTTTCCCCCATCTACTGCTTTGACAGAGGTTCCGGCAAAAGCGG
>CAMUXX010000170.1 GCA_947164805.1 uncultured Elusimicrobia bacterium
AACTATGGCACAGGATCATAAAGCAGTTATTGTATCTCTTGCAGTTGCTTTATTTATGCTTCCGTTTTTCCTCTTTTCCGCATTGGCAGGGGAATTGGCTGATAAATTCCGCAAAGACATTTTAATCAAAGCCACAAAAGGTCTGGAAGTATTAATCGTGTTACTTGCAGGCATCGGTTTTTTAACATATAGTGTATATTTACTGCTGTTTGTATTATTTTTGATGGGTACACAATCCGCATTTTTCGGGCCTGTCAAATATAGTATATTACCTGATATCCTTAAGGAAAATCAACTTATAGCCGGTAACGGTATTATTGAAGCAGGAACTTACGGTGCTATTTTACAAGGCACTATATTAGGGGGCATTATTATTTCTGCTAATGAATATTTACTGCCGGGTATAATTTTGGGTGTGGCCCTGTTAGGTTTGACGGCAAGTTTGTTTATTCCTGCCCAAAAGCCTGCTACACCAAATTTAAAAATAGACAAAAATTTCTTAAGAAGTACATGGAAAAATATGGCATTTGCCAAACAAAACCATGATATTTTTCTTTGCATTTTAGGTATATCTTGGTTTTGGATGTTAGGTACGGCGTTAATTGCACAAATGCCATCTTTATCACATGATATTTTAAACGGTACACCCGGATTATTTACTTTCCTTTTAACACTTTTTTCTTGCGGTATCGGTTTAGGTTCACTCTTATGCCAATTCTTGGTAAAAGGTGAGATTACAAGCAAATATGTACCTATAAGTGCACTTGTTATGACAGTATTTTTGGCAGATTTAGCATGTGCTACTGCCGGATATATACCGTCTGCCGTAGCGGTAGATTATAAAACTTTCTTAATGACATTTGTCGGTAAACGTATCACGTTAGATTTACTTGGCTTTGCCGTTTGCGGCGGTCTTTATATAGTACCGCTTAATGCTATGCTGCAATATCTTGCTACAGGGGAAACACGTTCACGTGTGATTGCTACTAATAATATTATCAATGCTTTGTTTATGGTATTAGGAAGCGGTTTTTGCGCCCTATTACTTGCAATGCAATTTACAATACCAAGTGTATTTGGTATTATTGCTTTCTTAAATGCCTTGGCAGCAATTTATATCTGCGGTTTATTGCCGCACCATATTATACGTATGATTGTTATACGCATTTTAAATTTTATGTACGGCGTAAAAGTGATAGGTTTGGAAAATTGGAAGAACTTGCAAGGTAATGTGCTTATCATCGCCAATCATACTTCATTTTTGGATGCAGTTTTATTATGGGTATATTTACCAGACAATTTATATTTTGCTATTGATACTTATGTCAGCCAAAAATGGTGGGTTAAACCTTTCTTGCATTTAGTAAAATATTTCCCGATAGACCCCACTAACCCGATGGCGGTAAAGTCAATTATTGAAGAAGTAAAATCAGGTAAAAGGGTTGTAATTTTCCCGGAAGGCCGCATTACCACAACGGGTGGCCTTATGAAAATTTACCCCGGTCCGGCCATGATTGCAGATAAAAGTAATGCCCAATTATTACCCGTCTATTTAGAAGGCAGCCAGTATTCTATGTTCTCACGCTTTGGAACACAATTTAAAACGCGTCCGCAAAGCAAAATCACTATTACCATACAGGCACCTACAAAACTGGAATTAGATGAATCAATCCGCGGTAAAGCACGCCGTTTAGCTGCATCTCGGGCCTTATATGACTTAATGGTTAAAATGAAATATGAGGCAGGAAATATTGAGGAAACACTTTTTGATTCTTTATTAGATACTATGGACTTAGTTGGCCGAAGTAAAAGAGCAATTAACGACATTACGCGCCATCCGCTTAATTACGGGCAATTTGTAACGGCAGTTTTTGTACTCGGTAAACAAATTGCCAAAAAACAAAAATCTGGAGAAATGGCAGGTTTTTTATTGCCGAATATGGCGGCAAGTGCGGTAACTTTCTTTGCTATGCGCGCTTTTAATATCACGCCTTGTATGCTTAATTTTTCTATGGGTGCAAAAAATATGCTTGCCTGTTGTAAAGCAGCAAAAGTTACAACGATATTTACTTCTAAATCATTTTTGGAACAGGGCGGATTAATGGAAACTGCTTCTGTTTTAAAAAAAGCCGGGCTTAAACTCATTTATTTGGAAGATCTTAAAAAACAAATTACTGTTTTAGATAAATTAACAGGTTTTGTTGCTTCTTTATTTCCTCGCCGTTATTATAAAATGGTGCGTGGAAATGTAAGCCCTAAAGATCCGGCGGTAGTGCTTTTTACTTCGGGTAGCGAAGGGACACCAAAAGGTGTTGTGCTTACACATGAAAATATTCAAGCAAATCGTTTGCAGTTACAGAGTGTTTTATCTTTAGGAATACAGGACCGCATGTTCAATGCTATGCCTATTTTCCATTCCTTCGGTTTAACAGGCGGTATGCTCTTGCCGATACTTAGCGGTGTGCCGGTGTTTTTCTATCCCTCACCTTTGCATTACCGTATTGTACCTGAAATGATTTATAACAGAAATGCTACAATTATTTTCGGTACAGATACATTTTTTAACGGCTATGCGAAGATGGCACATCCTTATGATTTTTATTCCGTGCGTTTGGCAGTAGTCGGGGCAGAAAAACTAAAAGAAGAAACCATCCGTAAATATTATGACCAATTCGGTGTGCGTATTATGGAAGTTTATGCC
>CAMUXX010000171.1 GCA_947164805.1 uncultured Elusimicrobia bacterium
CACATAAATTTTGAAGTTCGCATTGTTGGTTTTTTGCGCAGGTTAAACAATCTTTTGGGTGGTTTGACATAATGAGTTCAAGGACGCTTTTTCTTACTGCGATGAGTTCCGGATCATGGGTAATAATTTTCATACCTTCCGTTATTGCAGTTGTGCAAGCGCGGAGCATTTTGTTGGAGCCTTCTACTTTTACAATACAAAGCCCGCAACCGCCGGTTGCTTCAAGGTCCTCGTGGTGACATAAAGTAGGAATTTTAACATTCGCTGCTTTAGCTGCTTCCAAAATTGAAGTACCTTCTTTTACTTCTACAGGTTTTCCGTTTATAGTTGCTTTAATCATAATTCACCTTTATTTTTTAACTATTGCTTTAAATTTGCAGTTATTGAAACAAAGACCGCATTTAATACATTTTTCTTGATTAATTACGTGTTTTTGTTTTACTTCGCCCGTAATAGCACTTGCAGGGCAAGCGCGTTTGCACATACCGCAACCGATACATTTATCGGTTATTTCGTAGCGAACGAGTTTTGAACATTTTCCGGTTTTGCAATGTTTTTCATTAATATGTTCTGCATATTCTTCGGGGAAGAATTTTAAGGTTGATAATACCGGGTTCGGTGCTGTTTGGCCTAAAGCGCAAAGTGAAGCTTTTTGCATTGCATGTGCAATGTCTTTAAGTTTTTCAACATCTTCCGGTTTACCTTTACCTTCGGTGATTCTGTTAAGAATCTGAAGCATTTGATATCCGCCGATTCTGCAGGGGGAACATTTACCGCAAGATTCATCAACACAAAAATCAAGATAGAATTTTGCAATATCCACCATACAATCGGTTTCGTCCATAACGATAAATCCGCCTGAACCCATAATTGCACCGATTTCCTGTAAAGATTCATAAGTAATATGCATGTCAAAGTGAGCAGGGTCAATAACACCGCCGGACGGACCGCCGGTTTGAACTGCCTTTGCTTTATCACCCTTTAGCGGACCACCGCCGATATCGTAAACAATTTCCCTAACGGTAATACCCATCGGGACTTCAACGAGGCCTGTGTTTTTAACTTTACCGGTCATAGCAAAAACCTTGGTACCTTTTGATTTGCCTTCACCCATCTTGGAGTACCAATCACCGCCGTTTGTCATAATATAAGGTATATTGGCTAATGTTTCAACATTATTAATAGCGGTAGGTTTGCCCCAAAGCCCGCAAGTTGCAGGGAATGGCGGTTTCGGTCTAGGTGTACCGCGGTTACCTTCAATTGAGGTAATCAAAGCTGTTTCTTCGCCACATACGAAAGCGCCTGCACCGTATCTGATTTCAAGGTCATAACTGAATTTTGAACCTAAGATATTTTTACCTAAAAGGCCCATTTTGTAGCAAGGGGGTATTCCGCGCGGATGTAAAATAAACCGCGTGTTGCACCGATTGTATAACCGGCAATAATCATGCCTTCTACTACTGAGTGTGGGTTACCTTCAAGCAAGGAACGATCCATGTAAGCACCCGGATCGCCTTCGTCACCGTTACAAATCATGTATTTGACTTTGCTTTTTGGTTTTCTTGTTAAATCCCATTTAAGCCAGGTAGGAAAACCTGCACCGCCACGACCGCGAAGACCGCTTTTTTTCATCTCTTCAATTACGCCTTCGGGACCGATTTCAAAGGCTTTAAGTAAACCTTGATAACCGTTGTGGCCGATATATTCGTTAATATCTTCCGGGTTAATTTTACCGCAGTCTGCAAGTAAAATACGATGTTGTTTTTTGTAGAAAGGAATATCTTCGTGTGTTTTGCAATGTTTGCCGTCAACGGGGTTTACATAAAGTAATCTTTCAACGACTTCACCTTTCAAAACTGTTTTTTCAACGATTTCCGCGACATCTTCCGGTTTAACTTTTGTGTAAAAAATTTCACCGACGCTTACAAGCGGCCCTTGTGCACAAAAGCCCTGGCAACCGCTTTTTGAAATATAAGTGGAATTTTCACGGCAACCGTCTGTAATTTCTAAGCAATAATCTAAACCGCGTTTTTTATATTCTTCTTGGAAGGCCTCATAAACTTTTTGAGAACCACCGGCGATACAACCTGTGCCGCCGCAAATAACAACACGGTTTTTAATTTTTGCGTATTGTTTATTAAAGTTTTCTTTAATTTTATTGATTTTATTGTTCATGGTTATTTAGCCTCGCCTTTAGTTGTTTCTTCTATAATACCTTTAATATCGGCAGGTTTAACTTGCCCGTGAATATGGCCGTTAATTGAAATTACAGGTGCAAGACCGCAGCAACCGATACACCTAAGTGCTTGAACGGAAAACTTTCCGTCTTCGGAAGTTTGCCCGGCTTTAACATTGATAACTTTTTCAAGTTCTGCTAAAAGTTGGGGCGCACCTTTTAAGTAGCACGCAGTACCGGTGCAAACAGAAATTTGATATTTTGCCGGAGGAGTCAATTTAAAGAAGTGATAAAAAGTTAACACTTCATAAATTTTTGCTAAAGGAATATTGGTTTGTTTAGCAATTTCCATGGCCGTTTCCCTTGGCACATACCCGCATGCATCTTGAACAGAATGCAGCATCATGACTAAACTGCCTTCAACATTTTTCCATTTGTTAATTATGGCAGTCAAGTCTACTTTTGAAGCTGTAGTTTCATTTGACATTTAATGTCCTCCTGATTTTTTTTAAAATTATTTATCT
>CAMUXX010000172.1 GCA_947164805.1 uncultured Elusimicrobia bacterium
AGTTTTGCGGCGGCAATAGCTGCATAATAAGTTTGTGGGTAATCTTCCCCTAAACTTTTATAAACTTCTTTTGCTTCTTTAACCTTACCTGCATTTTCAAGCCCTAAGGCTTTATAAAGTTGTAATTGCGGAACAGAAAAGTGTGTGGGATTTTTAGAAATAAAATCATCAGCCAAAGTTACTGCTCTTTCATAATCACCCTGTTCAAGCACATTTGCAATCAAAGCATTTGTTATCATAGCGGCAAATTCTTCATTAGCATATTCTAAGGCCGCTTTATAGAAGATTTCCGCTTTCAAATATTCACCTTGTTGTGCTAATGCTGTACCTAAAACGAAATTAGCATAAACACCTGCCGGTTTCTTTTTATATTTGTTGGCAAATTCTTCAAGCGGGGCATATTCGGAAGGATCCCCCCCGTTGGCTACGGCCATTTCTGCCATAAATAATTTGCTCCATTGGTTTTGATAATCTCTGTCTCTCAAATTATCAACGATAGCAAAAATACCGCCTATAATAATAACAGTAATTACTACGGCAATAATTGTTTTTTTATTGGTTATAAACCATTTTGCCAAGTTATCGGTTATACCGTTTTCTTGCGGTGTTTGGTTTTGTGTGTTATTTGTCATTTAATACCTCGTCTATTTTACGGCAACTTATGCCGATTTTATTTAGGAAATTTACCCCCTCGGTAGAGCGGTCATAAAGTTCCTTAAAAATTACTTCTTTTATGCCTGATGCGGCAATAATTTTTGCACAATGTATGCAGGGTGATAAAGTTATGTATAAGGTTGTGCCCTCTGTGGTAATACCGCTTTTGGCAGCAAACAGTAAAGCATTTTGCTCGGCGTGCAACTCATTATCGTTTGAAAATTTGCCGTGCAAATCATAAAATTCTTTACTTTTAACAAATTCTTCAAAACTTGCAAATTGTTTGGAATATTCTTTTAAGTATACTTCCTTAAAATAATCTTCACAATGTTTTTGGCCGGAAGCAACACCGTTATAACCAATGCTAATTATGCGTTTATCTTTAACAAGAACCGCACCGACATGTAAACGGGTACAAGTTGATTGCGCGGCTACTAAAGTTGCAATATCGGTAAAAAGTTGATGGCGGTTTTTCATAATTAAAGCCTCCTGGCGGCTGCACTTTCAAGCAAATCGTAAGTATCCATATTGCCCATTTCCGCAGCTGCTATTGCAGGGGTACGCCCATTTTTATCCATAACTTTTGGGTTAGCTCCTTTTGATAGGAGATATTGAACTAATGCCGGATTATTTTGTGCGGCAATATAAATGGGTGTTTCCCCTTGGTTATTCCTAGGGTTTAAATCTTGCCTGTAATTTGCTGTTAAAAGTTCGATAAGAGGTTTATTATTAGTACGCACGGCATAAAAAACGATATTTTCACCGTCGGTATCTTTTGCATTAACATCAGCACCTTTATCAAGAAAATGTTTGACAGTTTCCGACACTTGTTTTTCCAAACCTCTTGGCAAATTACCTTCAATTTGGGATACATATACTTCTTGCAAGTAAGATAGAAGGGGCGTGCGCTGGTTTTGGTCCTTTAACTCTATATCGGCACCGTTTGCAAGCAAATTATCCATGAGCCTGAAATTCATTGAAACAGCGGCTTGAACCAATGGTAAAACACCAAAATTATTTGGGATATTTACCACTTCTTTATCTGTTAAAGGTAAAACTGCATTGGCCATTTCAAGATTATTTTCAATCATAGCCATAGTAAAATAGTTTGTAGGGAAATGGAAAGGTATTTGTTTTTCTTTAGCATAACTGGAAAGGGCATACAGTGCTTTATATCTACCTAAATTTAAGGTTTGTGCAAGTATATTATTTTCCCCTTCAAAATTAACTTTAGCACCTGCTTTTAAAAGCAGATAAACTTTATCACCTTGGTCAGCCACAATAGCGATTTCTATGGCAGGCAAGCCGGGGAAAGATTCAAAATTAGGATCAGCCCCATTGCTTAGCAAAATATTAAATGACTGATTAAATTTGTTTAAAGGAGCAAGCAAAGAAATTAAGGTCAAATTATCTGTTTGATAATCCAAGCGGCCGGAAATATCCATATTCTCCGCATAAACTTTTTTAAGAGGTGTTAAATCTTGCATAAGATTTAAATTAAATTTGCTGTTTGGGTCAATATTTGCGATTAGATTTATAAATGTCTGCTCATTTCCCTGCGCAAGTGCCTGCAATATTTCTTTTTGTTGTGCTTCCGTAGCAGGCAATTTTTTGGTAATATAGCAGGTGCAATCTCTTTTTAATTCTTGCCCGGGAGGGCAGGTATTTGTGCAATTTTTTGGCCACTCAAGAAATTCGCATGCAGTAAAAGAAAACATTACGGAAAGAATCAAAACTGAATAAATATATTTCATTATATTCCTCAAAATAAATTAAATATCTAACAAAAATATTGTATCAAAAAATAAGTAAAAGTGCTAATATTTTAAACCCCCATAAGTTGTGGCTTATGGGGGTTTAAAATATTTAATAATTATTCTTTAAGTATTAGTATTACTTTTTAAATGATTTTAAACCTTTGCCGGTGGGGTTGGCACTTTTGGTTTTTGTCTTGCCTTCCCTTCGCATCTCGGCGCGTCGTTTTAAT
>CAMUXX010000173.1 GCA_947164805.1 uncultured Elusimicrobia bacterium
AGCCTATCAACCAATAATACCGCACATTTCAGACATATTTTTTAACATGGGCTAAAAACGAACCGATGATAAAATTTTAATTCAAAATTTGTTTAATATTGAGTGCGACACCTGATTAAACTAAAATAGCATTTTCTCTATAAACTTTTGCCTAATTCATACGCTTGGGTTGGATAAGGGGTTGTTTTAAGATGTTCAACGCTTTCAATACCAATTGCGTTAATAATTCCTACATTTTCGATATTTAACCAATTCAAAATTGCTTGATAATTATTATTCAAAACATCTTTTACTTCTGCAACAGGTGAATGTTGAACAGAAATTAAAACTGATTTATTTTTCTTTTCTCTTAAAATTGGGTCAATACTGTAAAATCTGTCAATAACCTTCTTTATAGTAGATGTCATTTCAAAATAGTATATTGGTGTAACAAATGCTATAACATCCGAATCTAAAAGATGTTCTCTTAATCCTACAAAATCATCTTTATGAATGCAGGGTTTTGAACCCATTGCGCAGGCATTACACCCAAGACAATTTTTAATATCAGCATGGGCAGAATCAAAACGATAAATCTCGTGTCCGTTTTCTTTTGCACCGCGAATAAATTCATCTGCCATATAATTTGATGTCCCGTTTTTGCGTGGACTTCCTGTTAATACTGTTATTTTCATATATACCCTCTATAATGCCTTAATACTCACAAAATAATAATATCATAAATTAAAATGATTTTTAATTAACAAGTTTTTGTTAATAATTTCTTGAAAAATAAAATTTACTACAATATTATAAATTTAGTAAGGTATTTTTACTCTAAGTTCGTATTAGAACAGTTATTATCGACATTAGGCAATCGGCCGAAATGCCCCTTACAGGAAGAGGAATTTTTGGAAAACAGTATAACGGAAGAAAGGTGTGAGCCTTCCATAAATCCGTGGCTTGTTACGATTCCTCTTGTTACGGCAGCATTTTTGTTTGCACTAAATGAAACAATAGCAAATGTGGCACTGCCTTATATTGCGGGAACAATTTCTATAAGCAGAAATGAATCGACCTGGATTGTTACAAGTTACTTGGTTGCAAGTTCAATTATTATTCCTGCTATCGGGTATTTGTGCAAAGTTTTCGGGCGAAAGAAATATTTTATATTCAGTATAGTTTTATTTACTGTCGCATCTTTGTTGTGCGGATTATCCCGTTCAATGCCTATGATTGTAATATCAAGATTTTTGCAAGGTATTGGCGGAGGCGCAATATTACCTTTGGTTCAGGCTATTATGATGGAAATATTTCCTCAAAAAGAGTGGGGCAAAGCAATGTCTTTGTATGGATTTGCTTTTGTAATCGCACCTATTGTAGGGCCTGTAATAGGCGGTTGGCTTACTGAAAATTGGTCCTGGCCATGGATATTTTTGATTAACGCACCTGTCGGACTTGTTTGTGCTGTTTCATTAGTAAAATTAATAAAAGATCCGCCTTATGCTAAAAAACAAGCAAATGCAAAAATGGATTTTTTTGCGTTTGGAATGCTTGTTGTTTGGATACTTTTATTACAGGTTGTTTTGGATAAGGGAAACGATGCAGGTTGGTTTGATGCTTCTTGGGTTTGTTGGCTTATGGGAATATCAACAACAGCAGGAATACTGTTTTTCTATACCCAATTTAAGAATAAAAAAGACCCGTTACTTGATTTAAGATTATTAAAAAACTTAAATTTTTTATTCGGAACTTTAATTCAAATGGTATTGTTATTCGTTTTAATTGCTTCTGCGATGCTATTACCGTCTATGCTGCAAGGTTTAATGGGTTATACCGCATTTTTAGGCGGTGTTTCTATGATACCGAGAGGCCTTGGTAGTTTAGCAGGGCTTATAATTCTGGTAACAGTGACAGGCAAAGTGCCGGAAAAAATATCTTGTTTTATAGGTTTGGTTCTTATCGGTGTAGGCGGTTTGTTATTCGGTTTACTTAATATGCAAATCTCGCTTACAAACGTATTCTTGCCAAACTTTTTATACGGAACCGGAATGGTTATGTCTATGACACCTGTTATAAATCTTTCTTGTGCAACATTAAAAAAAGAAGATTTAACAATGGGAAGTTCTATGCAAAACTTGATGAAAAATTTAGGAGCATCATTCGGAACATCTATTGCAACAACTTGCATATCAAGATTTTCGCAAATGCACCAAAATATGATGGTGGGATATTTAAATGACTTGAACCCTATATTTGCTGAACGTGTTCATAATGCAACCATGCTGATTTAGACACAGCTCACTATATGGCTCTTAATCAAATGCACTTTGCATTACTTGAGCAATCCACTCTTTGGGCATTTATTGATACGTTTAGAATCTTTGCTTTGGCAAGTTTTATTATAATACCTCTGCTTTTATTGATGAAAGAAGTAGTGAATAAATAAAGTAAAAATTTCTTCTTTATCTACACAATCTACTCTTTGAACTTCTCCGCATCAAGGTATCTGATTACCCTTGCAGGGTTTCCCACTACAACTGCGTTATTCGGAACATCTTTGGTTACAACAGCACCTGCTCCGACAACTGCATTTTCACCTATTGTAACTCCCGGAAGTATTGTTACATTTACTCCAATCCATA
>CAMUXX010000174.1 GCA_947164805.1 uncultured Elusimicrobia bacterium
GCCGGATTCCGGCATCGGGAGGACGGTCGCTTCGAAGAAGTAATGCTGATCCGGTCCGCCGACGATCTCCGGGCCTTCCGGGAAAAGTACGGCATTACGGAAGAAATAGCAAAGTTTTATTGAAAGAGTACACGAAATACAGATCGACGGCTTTCCGGTTTCTACCGGAAAGCCGCCGTTTTATTTACAGTCGTTTTTTCTTTTGCATGTTCTGCCAAGACTTCGGCGGTTTTATCGGTAGTTCTGCCTATATAGCATTGTAAAAAATCTTTTTTAATAGGGCGGTTAAAAACGGACATCGGCGTATAAGGGTTATCTGATGGTTGCGGAGTAAATTTGGTAAAGTCTACCGTTTGACCGTTAATGCGCATCGGTGTGCCCGTTTTAAGGCGGCCGATTTTGAGGCCCAAGTCTTTTAAAGATGCACTTAAAAAGTTTGCGGCATTATCATTATATCTGCCACCGCCAAGCATAAGTTTACCGACGTGTATCGTGCCTTTTAAAAACGTGCCGGAACACAAAACAACCGCTTTTGTTTTATATTTTGTTTGACGTAAAGTTACAACGGCATCCACCGCTCCGTTTTTTGTTAAGATCTGTGTGGCTTCATCTTGCAAAATATGCAAATTTTCCTGCTTTTCCAAAAAATGTTTGTAGGCAAATTGATATATTTTTTTATCGCATTGAACGCGTGGGGACCATACTGCCTCCCCCTTCCCTGTGTTGAGCATATGGTAATGTACGGCGGCAATATCGGTAATTTTACCCATTGCGCCACCAAGTGCATCAATTTCACGAACTATTTGCCCTTTTGCAATACCGCCGATAGACGGGTTACAGGACATTTGAGCAACAGTATCTAGACTTTGTGTAATTAAAAGCGTTTTTGCACCGCGTTTTGCAGAAATCAATGCGGCCTCGCACCCGGCATGCCCGCCGCCTATAACGATTACATCAAAAGTTTTATCAAAGTCAAACATTTTATTTACCTACACAAAATTTAGAAAATATCGCATCCAAAACATCTTCGCTTGAAACTTCACCGATAAGTTCCTTGAGTTCCTTTAAAGCAGTTCTTAAATGTTCGGCGCATAGTTCCAAATCTGTTAATTTTTCAGCAGCACTTTCAAGTTCTAGTGCCGCCGCCAAAAGTGCTTTATAATGTGCGGCTGAAGTTATAAGAACTTCTTGCCCGCTTATGTCGCCAAGGTTTAGGGTTTTTATAATTTCTTTCTCTAAATTTTCTAAGCCCTGCCCTGTTTTGGCGGAAATTATAATACTGTCTTTAACACGGTAATCGGTTTTATCTGCTTTATTAAAAACTGTTATTAAATTTTTTGCATTTTGTTTTACTTCATCAAAAAGTTTATTTTCTTCGGTTTTATCCTGCAAAGTTAAATCACGAACAAAAATTGTTATATCTGCCTGTTCTATTGCCTGGCGGGAGCGGTTTATACCCTCTATTTCTATATCGTCACTTGTTGTTTGGCGGATGCCTGCCGTATCAACCAAAACCAAATCAAAACCTAGCAAAGAAAGAGGTGCCTCAACGGTGTCCCTAGTAGTACCTGCCTTATTTGAAACGATGGCGCGGTTATACCCAAGTAATTTATTTAATAAACTGCTTTTGCCGGCATTAGTTAAACCGCAAAGTGCAACTTTTATCCCTTCTTTAACAAGGCGGCCGCTTGAAAAGGTATCAGCCAAATTTTTCGCTTCTTTTGCCACTTTAAGTAAAGTATTTTTTGTTTCTTCTTGCGGAAGCGGTTGCATTTCGCCGTCAGTATCATCAATACGCACTTCAACTTGCGCTAAAATATCTGTTAAATTTTGCCTAATTTGTTTAAAGCGGCCGGAAAGGTGCCCTTCCAAACTGTTTACCGCAGCCTTATGGGCAGCTTTGTTTTTTGCGGAAATTATATCAAGCACACCTTGCGCTTCAACAAGGTCCATTTTACCGTTTAAAAATGCCCTTTGGGAAAATTCCCCCGGCCCTGCTAAACGCGCACCCAAAGTTAAGCATAATTCCAAAATACGGCTTTTAATATATGGCCCGGCGTGGAGTGAGAGTTCAATTAAATCTTCCCCCGTATAACTTTTAGGAGCTTTAAAAACTGTTACAAGGGCTTTATCTAAAATATCATTACCGTCGTAGACTGTAACTAAAGTAATTTGACGCGGTGTAAAGTTACTTTTATGGGTTAATTGGGTTAAAATTTGGAAGGTTTTACTTCCGCTGATACGCAAAATAGCGACTGCCCCCCCAATATTTGAGGTAGCAAAAGCCGCGATAGTATCTTGCATATTATACATATATACATTTTACATTTTTTCGCGCGCGTTTGGAAAAGGAAGTGTGTTAGAAATAATGAAATCTGCAATTTTCATTTTTTTGCCGGCTAATTCTTTTTGGTAAATTTTGATTTTTCAGCTCCTAAAGTACCGAGAGTCGCTACGCTCCCGTTCTTCTTGGTACTTGTCGTCGCAGAAAAAATCAAAATTTCCACAAAAATACTTGCCGAGTCTGTGCGCACGGTTTGGCTTTATTTTATATTGTCGCAGAGAAAATAAAAAAATCAACTATTCATCGCGGACATCTTTAATATCCACA
>CAMUXX010000175.1 GCA_947164805.1 uncultured Elusimicrobia bacterium
TAAGGAGATCCAGTTGGAGATATGATATGCTTATAGAGGTCATAAAACCGGATTTTGAATTTACTGATAATCGTGGCAGTTTAAAGCAGTTAGTACATAAAGGTTGGAACCAGGTTAATTATATTACTTCGGTTGCGGGGGCCTTGCGCGGTAATCATTATCATAAAGAAAATGTTGAGGCTTTTTATGTAATCTCCGGAGAATTTAAGTTAATTGCAGAGAGTTTAGACGGCAAAGAACATGAAGAATATATCATGAAAGCCGGGGATTTTTTTACAGTTAAACCTTTCGTGAATCATAGTTTTGAATATATAACAAATACACAAATGATATCTTTTTACAACAAAGGTGTTGAAGGCGTTGGCGGAACAAAAGATATCTTTACTCCAAAATCTACAAAGGAAAATAAGTAAATACATTTAATATTTATAAAAATATTTGTAATAATCTAATTACTTTTGTTATAATTAAATTAGGTTAGTTTTTGTAATTTTATTATTATGAATAAAGCATATATAAATAAGCGTTTATTTTGGTACAATTTAAAAAATTTTGATAAAGCAGGTATAAAATCCTTTGGGATAGATGAAATCTTAATTGCCGGAGCGGAATTTAATATGTGTGATTCCTGTGGGCATTTTAGGAATTTGTTTATAGCCGCAAATTCCCAAGGTGACAGTGGGTTTTATTATGAAAAAGATTCTAAAGCTGGTATCGGCCAAATAACCTGTGAACATAGCCCAATGTTTGGCCATATTATCCATAATTTTTTAAATGAAGCTGCAGATTTAACTTATAATATGGACCATTATAAAACATTGCCTAATCCGCCCCGGTTAAATTGCATAAATTTTTTTGCTTTAGGGCGCAAAGGCAATTTTTATAAAAAATTAACCTTATTTAACTACCTTAAACATTTGTTAAGTGAAATGCGCAAAACAGAAATACTGTGTTTACAAAACCAATCTTTAAAAACAAAATGCAGATTTAAAATACCTGTGTAGATTTTTAGAAGGCGGTTTTGGGCTCACCTCCTATTTTTGCTATAATAAATGTATACATATAGGGGCACTCAATATAAAGTGAAATCTTACCATAATTAAAGTGGTTTATAGTGTTTATGGAACAGAAATTTAGTGTTTTAATGTCGGTTTATAAAAGGGATAATCCTGCTTGGGTTAGGCAAGCAATTGAAAGTATTTTTAATCAAACTGTTAAGCCTTCTGAAGTCGTTTTGGTTTGTGATGGCCCTTTAACAAAAGAACTTGAAACTGTTTTGGCTGATTATAAAGATAAATTGGTTTTACACCGTTTAGCAAAAAATTGCGGTCTTGGTGAGGCATTAAGGCAAGGTGTTTTAAAGTGTTCTAATGAACTTATTGCCCGTATGGACTCTGATGATATTTCTCTGCCAGATCGTTTTGAAAAGCAACTTGCATATTTTAAAGAACAACCCAATATTGCAATTTTAGGTGGTTATATACAAGAAATTGACGGTAAGACATTAAAAAATATTGCTATTCGTAAAGTACCTTTAACAGATAAAGAAATAAAAAGATATATAAAAACTCGTAGTCCGTTTAATCACATGACGGTTATGTATAAAAAAAGTGCGGTTTTAGACGCAGGTAATTATCAACCGTTTCACTTAATGGAAGATTATTATTTGTGGGCGCGTATGGCAGCAAAAGGTTATGAAATGGCTAATTTGCCGGATATTTTATTAAATGCACGTGTGGATACCGCCATGTATGGTCGGCGTGGAGGGTTAAAATATTTTAAAAGCAATTATGCCATGAGCAAAAAATTGCGGGAACTCGGCTTAATTTCTTTGCCGACATTTTTATTTAATACTTGTGTGCGTTTTTGCGTACAGGTCTTAATGCCTAATAGCATACGCGGTTATTTCTATAGGAAGGTTCTTAGATGAAAAAATATAAATATGTTATTCTTTCACCTTATTTCGGCAAACTTCCCGCTATGTTTGATTTATGGGCGCAGTCCTGCGGTTATAATAAAGATATATTGTTTATTGTTTTTACAGATGACACTTATAATAAACCATTACCAAAAAATGTATTAATTAAACCGATGTCTTTCAGTGCTTTGCAACAATTAGTGCAATCAAAATTTGATTTTCCTGTTTCCTTAAAAACACCATATAAATTATGCGATTATAAGCCGGCTTTCGGCTATATTTTTCAGGAATATTTGCCTGATTGTGTCTATTGGGGCCATTGTGATATGGATTTAATTTTCGGGAATATAAACAAATTTTTACCCGAAGAAGATTATGATAAAATATCCTATATGGGCCATTTGTGTATTTATAAAAACACATCGAAAAATATAAAAGCATTTATGTTGCCTTCTGGGCAAAAAATTACTTATAAAGATGTATTTTCTTCCCCTACGCATTTCGGTTTTGATGAAGATGATATTTTTGGAATAAATGTGATTTTTAGAAAACATAATCTATCAATATATTCACTGGAAAAATCTGTTGCGGACGTAAGTTGTTTATATAATAACTTTTACCTTTCACATTATCAAAATCCTGGTTTTAAATTAGAATATGGAGCCCGAATTTTTTCCTTCAAAGACGGCACA
>CAMUXX010000176.1 GCA_947164805.1 uncultured Elusimicrobia bacterium
CGGCGGTTTTGATAGGGAAGCAATGGCGACGTGGTGGGAAACAGAGTCAATCTTTTGGCAAGTTTCCGGCGCAGGTATTTTAAACATTTTCCAAGGCGGTAAAATTATTGCCCAAAACAAAATGGCAAGTGCCAAATACAGGGAGATGCTTGCAACTTACCAAAACACCGTGCAACTTGCTTTTAAAGATGCCTATGATTCCTTAAACGCAAACAAGCAATATCGCAAAATGTTTGACGAAATTAAGCAACAAAGGGATGCCCTAAAAGAAACATATCAGTTAACCAAAATGCAGCAGGATGCAGGGCTTATTAATACTACTGATTTACTTTTGGTGGAACAAAATTTACTGTCTGCCGAAATGAATTTAGTACAAACCCGCCAAGCGGAACTTGAGGCAATTGTGGGTTTGGCGCTTGCCGTCGGCGGCGGTTTTGAAGAGGGCAAATTTTTACATTCGAAGAAATATAAAAACCGCCTGTAAATTAACAGGCGGTTTAAAATAAATATTAAATAACTTATTCTAGGTAATAAGTTATTGTGGAAACTACGCGAACTTTCTTATTAATTTGTTGCGTTTCCTGTAAGTACGGGATTTCTTCACTCGGTAAAATACTAAAAACACCTTGTTGAGCACTGTGTATCTTACCAACTTTGGCGCCGGAGTTTTTTGCAAATTCTTCGGCCGCAAGTTTGGCATTTTTGGTGGCTTCGCTTAACATTTCCGGTTTAATATCGTTTAACTTGGTAAACAAATAATTTACAGGGGAAGAATAACTTTGGCTGTCAAAAATTATACCCTTTTCAATCAAAGCACCCATTTTGCCGATAGAACTTGCAACCAAATCAACATTATTACTTTTGACCGTTATCGTTTGCGATAAAATAAAATGTATATTATTATTTGTATTATATGGATTTGCAGTTAAGTCATTGGTATCAAGGCGGCCTATATTAATTTCCCCATCCGCAAAACCTAAAGTTTTTAAATGCTCGGTTATGATTTGCTCCTGGTTTTGCATTTTTTGTTGTAAAACAACGGCATCATCACCGGTTTGAACGAATTTAAGTTCCCAAACCGCAAGGTCCGCTTTCACAGGTTTTTCGGCTAAGCCTTTAACTGTTACAAAGTTTGCACCGAAATGGGCTTTATAATAATAGAAACCCGTAAAGAAGCCGCCGAAAATAAGCCCTATGCTTAAAATTACTGCGGCAATAGTTATTTTTTTATTATCCATAAAAATATCCTCCTAAAAATAATTATAGCATTTAAGTG
Organism: uncultured Elusimicrobia bacterium; assembly: GCA_947164805.1. GTDB lineage: Bacteria > Elusimicrobiota > Elusimicrobia > Elusimicrobiales > Elusimicrobiaceae > Proelusimicrobium. The sequence goes on from CAMUXX010000176.1 coordinate 1,277, forward strand.
TAAAAAAGGTATAATATTTTATGTGGAGGTAATTTATGTTTAAAAAATTATCTGTTTTTGTGATTTTTTTATTCTTTGTTACAAATATTATTTTTGCAGCCGGTCCTACTGCGGGTAAAACGCCCAAGGCTAAGAATGAAAAGGAGTACAGTTATTTATATGATACTTCCTTAATCCAAGCCATAAAAAAGCAAGATGCTGAAAGGGTGCATTTTTTATTGCTTGCTAACGTAGATCCAAATGAAGCTAATGATGAAGGATATTTGCCTTTAGTTGTGGCTTGCAATTATCCTTCCGAAGGAATTATTACCGATTTGTTAGACAGGGGTGCTTTTGTTAATAGCCGTTCAAAAGGCAATGTAACACCGTTAATGTCCGCCGCAGCGCTTGGTACAGGCAGAAAAGTTGATATTTTATTAGAATATGGTGCAAACCCAAATTTACAAGATGACCAAGGAAAAACAGCCTTAATGCACGGTATTGAAAGTTTAAATTTTGATGCTGTATCCTCTTTGTTGGATGTGCCGGCAATAGATTTATCACTTACAGATAAAAAAGGCAGAACAGCACTTATGTATGCTTTAGACAGTAAAAACTCTGATATGACGGCATTATTCTTGCAAAAAGGCACTAAGATTAATCCAAAAGACAAGTATGCACAAAATCTTTTCTTATCCTCTCTTAAAAATAATGATATGGAGACGGCTAATATGCTAAGAGGTTATGGCTTAATTTTGGATAAGCAAAATAAGGATGCAAATAAAGCCTTGATTGATGCTGTTAAAAATAATGACCTTGAAAAAGCGGAAATCCTTCTCGCAGCAGGTGCAGATCCTAATGCAAAAGATGCTTCAGGTACTGCAGTGTTAAGTTATGCCATAAAAAATAAAAATGATGAAATGAAGGAACTTTTGATGTCTTATTCAGCCCAGTCTAAAGAAACTTATGCTATAGATTTTTCCGGCTGGAATGCAAAAGAACTTAAAGATTATATAGAACGTACTTCCTATAATTTGCGTGCGGCCAAGGCTGAACTTTCTAAAAAAGAAGGAAAGACTTTAAAGAAGTCTACAACCGGTAAAGTTGTCAAAAAATCTGTTTCAAAACCAAAAGCAAAAAATACTTCTTCCAGGAAAGTAACAAGGACAACCCGCGTAACAAAAAATAACAACGGTACAACAACTACTACTGAAACAAATACTATAGTTATTACGCAGGATAATAGTGATATTCCTTATAATCAGCCTATGCAACAAGGGAATAATTATGAGCAACAAGTCACAACCAAGCAAGAAAGTTATAGCCAAGAAAGTTCTTCCCAAAGT
>CAMUXX010000177.1 GCA_947164805.1 uncultured Elusimicrobia bacterium
CCTCACGTAAGGACGAGAAGGCGGAGCGATGTTTTTGTTTGAGGGGCGAGGCCGCACAGGCCGAGTACCGAAAGGCAAAAACCGCGAGCCGGGGCTGGAGCATTTTCCGTCAGGAAAATGACGAAAGCCGAGTCCAATTAGCCACACCATTTGAAAAGGCATCTTTAAAAAGATGCCTTTTTTACTTTTTTATCTATTTTTTTCCGTCGTAATTTTTCAGTACATTTTATTTATCAAGGTCATAAATATTCACGAGTAAAAAGGCCACTCTTAATGAGTGGCCTTTTTTAATTAACTGTTTAAGTAGTTATTTAATTTTGAATTCCACGCGACGATTTGCTTTGCGACCTTCTTGTGTATTATTGTCAGCAATAGGTTTTGCTTCGCCGTATCCTTTATAAGAAACGTCTTTGATTTGCAAACCTTGCCCGATCATATAATCATAAACGCTTTTTGCTCTTTTTTCGGATAATTCCATATTAAATTCTTCGGAACCGATTGAATCCGTATGCCCTTCAATAACCAAACTTCTGTTAGGAATTTGGTTTAAAAGTTCAACGGCTTTATCTAAGGTTGCTTTTGAATTTTTCGATAAGTCATTTTTACCGTATTGGAAGAGAATGTCATTACTTAAAACTACAGAAATTTCATCCTTAACCGATTGGACTTTACCGATTGCTGCTAAAGCGGCTGCATCTTTTTCCTGTTGTGCCTTTTTGGCAGCAGCAGCTGCTGCGGCTTCAGCATCTCTTTGTGCTTGTAAAGCGGCAATTTCACGGGCAGAAAGCCTGTTTACAGCTTGCTTCTTTGATGCTGTTTTAACGGCTTTTTTAGCACCTTTCTTGCATTCACACTTTTTGCAAGTATTTATCAATTCGCCTTCAACGAATGTTCTACCATAGTAGCAACTTTGCACATAGGCATTTGCAGCTAATGATAGAGAGCATAATACTGTTACTGCTATAAGTCTCTTCATACTACCTCCGTATTTTGTTTTCTACACAAATATTATACCAAAAAGAGGGCAACATTGCTTTATTTTTTATTTTCTTCCATTAAAACCTGCTTATCCTCCCCTTCTTTTGGGGAAGAAGTAAACAATGCACCCCAAGTACTCTTTAACATATTGGAAACAGGGTTTTTAGTAATTGTATGCCCCACTAAATCAGCTACGCTTGACAAAACGCTTAGGGAACCTTGAGGATTTTCCACCGTACCTTTAATATCAATATTTAACGGCATAATACCATTTTCAGAGTGCCTGCCGGGGGCACTGTCAACATTTAATTTAATTTCTCTATCATTAAAATTAATATTTCCATTTACCCTGAAAGAGAATAAACCTGATATAAAAGCACATTTCTTCATAGTAGCAAGGCCTTCATTAAAATCAATATTGGTGTTAAAAGAGTCAAAATCCATTTTACCATTAATTTCTTGGTGGACCGGTAATTCTTCTTCCTCTCCTTTTTTGCCGGATAAAACTTTGCCCATACCGTTTAGCAAATCAAGAACATTAAGGGTGTTTACGACTTTACTGACTATACCCAAACTCATGAACATAACCTTTGTTAATGAGTTTGCATTAGATATTGTATAAATATCCTTTATTTGTCCGTTTTTTACAGACAAATCAAAAATACCGTGCACTTGATCCAATTGGGGGGTAATATTTTTAGCATTGGCATTAAAAGCCAAATTATTACCTTTAATAAACGGTATATCAAGTTTTTTTACATCAACTTTAGCATTTATATTAATAGGAACAAAAGAAAATGCTAATTTATTTTCATTTTGCTGTACCTGTGTTTGATTTACTTTCTGTTTAGCCTCTTTTGCCGAGGTATCAATGACATAAAGTTTATCTGCCTTTAAATCAACAAACACGTCGGCATAATTCTCTTTTTTCAAATAATTTGCTTGCACCGTAAAAGGGTTTTTATTTAAAATTCCTGTTAAAGATTCAATATTTATTTCGTCAATACTTTTAACTTCAATATTGGTATTTACATTTTCCAATGTTCCTGCTTTATTTGTAAATAAACCTACATCCTTTAAACTTAAATTACCTGCTAAAGCAAGCGGCCAGGCAAAATCAAAATCTGCATTAAGACTCCCTGCCGGTTTTAATTCTTCAAGAAGGGGGGATATATCTTTTAAGGAATCTAAAACACTTAAAATATTAATTTTACCATCGGAAATCTCATTTTTATTTAAATCTAAATTTGCTTTAAAATTTAATTCCGTATCTGCCATTTTTACGAGCAGGCTTTTGATATTTACCTTTGAATCTTGAATAAAATAATCAAACGTTATATCAGCAGTCAACAAGGGGATAGTAAAGGAAATAAACTCAGTAATATCTGAAAATGTTATATCCGATAAATTTTTTAACTCTGCCAAAACACGCCCGGAAGGATTTTGAAAATTATCAATTTTTGCCTGCATTTTTAAAGATGTTTCCTTATAATCAAGCAATAATTTTTTTAAGTTAAAAGAGGCTCGCTGCAAATTCATCCCATTTAAATCGGCATTTGCAATTAAAGTAAAATTTGCACCGTCAAAAACCATATTTTCCTGTT
>CAMUXX010000178.1 GCA_947164805.1 uncultured Elusimicrobia bacterium
TTATTTGAGGGGGGAGTTTTTTGACCTCAATTTCACCCATAAGTTTTGTTTTGCCATAGTCCGAAACAGGTGTGCAAGGGGCGGTTTCGTCTATTAGATTTTCTGTATTTTTTGAAGGGCCTACCGCTGCTAAGGAAGACTGATAAACAAAATGTTTAACTGTTTTGGTACGTTTTGCCGCCTCAACTAAATTAGCGGTTACAAGGGTATTACCTTTCTCAAATTCCTGTTTATTATTTGCAAATAATACGGCAGCTAAATGGAAAATGATGTCCGCGCCTTCTAAATTTTTTGTTAAATCGTTAATATCAAAATAATTTACTTTTACTGTTTTTGTTTTGTTGGTGCTTTTGGCATTTTTGCGAGAAAATATTATTACTTCCCAGCCTTTATTGACAAGGGCTGCTGACAAACGTTTGCCTACAAAACCACTGCCGCCTGTAATAACCGCTTTCATCAATCTTTATGCTCCTTTAAAACAAGGTTTTTAACTTGGTTAAGGTCAACAGAAATTTCGCTTATATTTTTTTGTAATTTTTCTAAATTTTCTTCTTTTTTTGTTAAACCTAAATTTTCAAGGCCTTTATTTATGTCCTGTATAGTTGGGTAAATGCCTTTTTTTATGTGCATAAACGGCGTTTTGCCGTCAATTAACGGTAAAATATTTAATAATATATATAAAAATCCTATCACTAAAGCAATATCAAAAAGGGAATTAAAAATATGCGTTTTTCCAAGATATACTGCTTTTGTTATCAGGGTTAATATAAGCATAACGAAAAACGCAACTACCGCCCAAGTAAACATTATAGTTAATGCTCCGTTGGCATAGTTAGGATAACAAATTATTACGGCAAAACAACATAGCGCAATTAAAAATGTACGCCATAAAATAAGCATATTAGACCTCCTGCCTAAATTCTACTGTTACCGTTAGGATTTCTTTGCCAAAATCATCCGGTAACGGAGGGTAAGGATCTGAATTTTTTACAGCACTCATAGCGGCATAATCATAAGCATCGTCTTGTGAACTTCTTTCAATTTGTACTTCATAAACAGCCCCGTTTCTATCAATATTGAAAGAAACTAATACAGTTAAACCGTTATTGTTTTTGGGTTTTGTTTTTTGCCAGGCATTCCACAAAGCATTGCGTACTTGTGTTATATACCATGGGTATGGGAAATTAGTAAAACTTGCCTGCACAGTTTTTTCTGCACCGCCTTGACCTGCTGTGCTTAAAGCATGCAAGGAAGAAACATCCAAATTATTCGTTTCAACGTTATCTAAGACACTTGGTTTTGATAAGGTAATTTTCTTTTTCTCTTTCTTTTGTGTTTTGGTGGAAATTTGTGCCTTTGAATTATATTCTTTAGTATTAGTTTTTGTTTCCGCTTTTATTTCACTTTTGGCTTCTTCTGTTTTTATTTCCTTAGATTCTTCTTTGCTACTTTCTTTATTTTCACCGTTCTTCTCGGTCTGTTCTTGTTGTTGGGGCATGCCATAGCGCATTGCTTCGGTGTTTTGACCGATAAAATCAATAGTATACATTGCTTTTTCTTTTTGCTTTATCGGGCTTGATGCAATACAAAAAACAAGCAAACAAAAAAGTGAAAAATGTATAGCTAGTGAATAGAAAAGTGCTAAATTCATAAACTTTATTTATTTATAACACCGATTCCTAATTTTGCCGCACCCAATTTTTTTGCTACATCAAAAACTTGTACAACCTTTTCTATAGGAACGGTTTTATCGGCTTGCACCAAAATTGTTTTTTCTTGTGCTTTGCCGAGGTGCAAAATCAGTTCTTCTTCAAGTTTGATTAGGTCAGTGCTACGGCTTTGTACCATGATTTGCCCATCTTTTAGTATTTCCACTTTAATTAAATTATCTTCGCTAACAGTATTTACGGCTTTTGCAGAAGGTAAATCAACATTGAGCTGGGATTGCACTATAAAAGGTGTCATAACCATAAAAATAATTAGCAAAATTAATGTTATGTCAATAAAAGGGACCATATTTATTTCACCCATCAAGCCCCTAGTTTGAAGGCGGCGCTTTCTCATTTAATGACCTCGTAAATTTGTTTTTTTGTACTTTTTACAGGTGTATTATTTTCATTTGTTTTTATAGATATAAGTTCTTGTGCCAAATATTCCATATCTTTAGTAAAAAAGTTTACTTTGCTAAGGAAGTAATTATATGCAATCAAAGCCGGGACTGCTACAAATAAACCAGCAGCGGTGTTAATCAGAGCCTCTGAAATACCTTTTGCTACCACAGATGCCCCAGCGCCGTTTGCAAGGGATAAGTCCGAAAACGCACGCATAACGCCTAAAACAGTACCAAATAAACCGATAAACGGTGTAGTGCTTGCCAGTGTTGCCAAAGCAGAAAGTTTGCGTGACAGTTGTGCTGTTTCCCAATCAATAATCGTGTTTGCGACTTCATTTAAATCTGCCAAATTTGTTTTATTAGATTTAAGCAAATTTAATGTTAGGCGGGCAGCCGGTGTTGTGGAATAACCTTTAACACGGCAGGCATCAAAAATTTTGGGGCTTAT
>CAMUXX010000179.1 GCA_947164805.1 uncultured Elusimicrobia bacterium
ATTTAATTATCGCACTTGGCGGCGGCTCCCCGATGGACGTTGCAAAAGTTATTTGGCTTAAATATGAGCAGCCGGAAACTAATTTTGAAGATATTTCCATGCGTTTTATGGATATACGCAAACGCATCTGCCAAATACCGGACCTTGGCGTAAAGGCCAATTTGGTGGCAATACCTACCACTTCCGGCACAGGATCGGAAGTAACACCCTTTTCAATTATTACCGACGACGAAACCCATATCAAATATGCACTTGCCGATTATGCTTTAACACCTGATATGGCAATAGTTGACCCTAACTTTGTTGACAATATGCCAAAAGGCTTGACGGCTGCCTCAGGTATTGATGTTTTGGTGCATTGTTTGGAGGCCTATGTTTCAAGCATGGCAACGAACTTTACAAACTCAAATTCTTTAGAGGCAACAAAACTTGTTTTTAAATATTTGGTCCGCTCCTATAAAGATGGTGCAAAAGACCCTATTGCACGCGAAAAGATGCACTATGCCGCAACGATTGCCGGTATGGCTTTTGCAAATGCTTTCTTAGGTATATGCCACTCCATGGCACATAAACTCGGTGCTATGTTTAATATCCCTCACGGTGTAGCAAATGCCCTTTTGATTTGCCAAGTTATAAAATATAATGCAACCGATTGCCCGCAAAAACAGGCAACTTTCCCGCAATACAAATATCCTTGTGCAAAAGAACGCTACGGACAAATTGCCGATGAACTTAAACTCGGCGGTAAAAATGATGATGAAAAAGTAAAACTATTAATTAAAGCAATAGTTAAACTCAAAAAAGACATAGGTTTGCCGGCTTCAATAAAAGATTACGGTATAAGCCGCAAAGATTTTATGGCAAAACTTGATGAACTTGTTGAACTTGCTTTTGACGATCAATGCACAGCAGCGAACCCGGTTTATCCTTTGTTTAAAGATATAAGGCAAATTTACCTTGACGCTTACGAGGGAAAAATATAATAGCCTATAAAAAACGACTGTATAAAGGGCTGCCCAAAGCAGCCCTTTTTTATGTCTAATTATTTTTTACACTGATTCTTATATCAATTAAAGAATTTAAGGCCTTTAAATATTCGGCCGCCCTGGACTCTTTGGGTATAAATTCTTTGACGGTAACTAAATCATATTGGCTGTTATGTAAAACCGCTTGGACTAAATCATCAGCATTAACTTTGCGGTTTTTGTATTTATGTTCACGCTTTTTAATTTCCCCTTGCCAATCAATAATTTTATCATCATTTGGAATAAAATTAAGCAAAGCCAAATATAAGTACTGCCCGCCGCTTTCCGCAAGCAAATTTAAGGCCTCTTTATTTTTTGCAAATACTGCCTGGTTTAACAGGTACAACATATCATACGGATTTGGATTTTCTAACATTACAAAATATTCTTCAAAACCATTATCCAATGCGCGTTTTAGGGCTTCATTTTGATGCTTGGCAATAAAATAACTTAATATGTCAAATCTGTAACAGTAATATTTTGATTTTAATTCTTCAATTTGATAATCGGGTGCTGCGGCAAACTCCTCAGCCATACCGGCCAATACGCCTTCTTCGGTTAATACCGGTTTATCCTTACACTGATAAAATTCCGCATTATTATTATCTTCTGCTGATTTTCTTCCGCCTTCAGCCAAATAATCTAAAGGCCCGCGGAAGAGTACCGGGCGTTTTGTCACCTGTGCAACTTTTATTTCCAGACTGGTTTCTTTACTGAACTGCCCTTTAGTGAACAATACATCACTTTCTCCTGCCCCAGGGGGAGACAGTAACATCATCAGCATAAAAAACATGCCGATTAAACTTCCTATTTTTACCATGGCAATCTCCTTTTAAAGATATATTTAATATGCAAAATTATTGATAATACCTTATAAAAATTTAAAACAATCCACCTATCCTCCGCTATAGGAGGGAATTAACAAAGTTGCATATTAAATAGATAGTTATAGTTTAACGGGAATTTGAGAAAATTTCAAGGGCTTGGGACTTTAGACCTATAAAAAAGCCCCCCGTTCGGCGGGAGGCTCTAAAAACATCAACAAATTAAATTAAGCAATATTTGCTTTTTCTTTTAAGAAAGTAAAAACTTTCCTCTCTTTAATTGTTGCTAAAATATCTTCTTTGCGTGTTTCAAAGAATTTCTTAATTTGTTCCACCTCTTTAGGGGAATTTTTCATAGCATTATCCATTTCTTCTTTTAAGTCTGCATCGGTTGCGGCAATGTTTTCCTTATTTGCAATAGCATGGATAATATAGCCGATTTTCAAATCTTTTTCAACAGAAGGACGCATTTTTTGCATAAAAGTTTTGCGGTTTTCTTCCGGGATATTTGCATTCCTTCCGCCGAACATTCTTTGAATAAAGTTTTCAACAGACAAATTTGTGTGATAATCAACTAAAGATTTAGGCAAAGCAAAATCATTTGCTTTAACTAAGGCATCTTCAATTTGGTTGGTTACATCCCTATCTGCTCTATGCTTGGCTTCATGTTCTAAAGCCTCTTTGACATGGGC
>CAMUXX010000180.1 GCA_947164805.1 uncultured Elusimicrobia bacterium
AAGAACGGGAGCGTAGCGACTCTCGGTACTCTAGGAACAGAAAAATCAAAAATCATCTTAAATCTGCTGCGCAGCGCGAAAGCACTTACGTGCGCCACGGTTTTGCACTCTTACGCTATCGCATATAAAATAAAAAATCATTTTAAATTTGCTGCGTCGCACAAAACCGCTTCCGTACGCTTTGGTTTTAAACTCCTGCGCACTTACAAATATTTTACTTTATTTTGTGCAGTGAATTTTAAAATAATGTATACTTTTATTTAGGTACTTAAAGTACAGGTTATTATTTGGAAGTGCAAGTTCGGCTTGCACTGCGCTTTATAGAGATATAAGGCACATGTCCGTCCAAGATAACTGATGTTTATGTGTACAATTTTTGTATACATAGGCGGCGGTTATTACTTAGGTTACGGACATGGCTTGGGTAATAAGTCGCCGTTTTTATTTGCTTAATTTTCCATATTATCCAAGCCCGAAAATTAAAGAGGTATTTATAAATATGAAAAAAGGTTTTACCCTAATTGAACTGCTGGTGGTTGTTCTAATCATCGGCATATTGGTAGGTATTGCTTTGCCGCAATACAGGCGCGCTGTGGAAAAATCCAGAGCTACAGAAGCTTTTTTAATGATAGATTCCGTTGAGAAAGCTGAAGATGTGTATCACATGGGTCATGGCAGATATACATCTAACTTAGATGCTTTAGATATTACAGTACCTACACAAACTAAAAATTATAAACTTGACGTTAGCACACGTAAAGGATTGAAAATAACCGTTACTAGATATAAAGACGGTGTACCTGCTACCGGGGAATTGGCGTATAGGTTGTTAGTATCAAATTTTGTTGATAATTATGATGAGCGTAAAGCAGAATGGGAGGCAGCAGAATTAGCAAAAGCAGAAGAAGATCCGGAATATGAACCCATAGAATTTCCTGAACAACGTGTAACATATGCATCTAAATTATGTATCGGGGCAAGTACATACTGTTCTATTTTTGCTGATGCAGGTTATGCTCCCTGTAGTAGTGTAACTACGAGTTACACCAATGTAGATGGAGTGATGACTCAAATTAACAAATGCCCAGATGGTCTTGCTATTCCATAATCGGCGATTTTTTTATTTTGACAAAAGCCACGGGCAGAAGCCCGTGGCAGTTTTATTTCCTTGTTTGCCTTAAGGCTTCATATAAACAAATTGCAGCGGAAGTTGAAAGATTTAATGAGCGAACTTCCCCTGGGATGGAAATTGTATAAAGACGATCGGCATATTTTGTGTAAAAATCGCGCGGAAATCCACAAGATTCAGAGCCGAAAATTAAATAATCATCTTTTTCAAATTTGGCATCCCAAAAACATTTTTTGCCTTTTGTGGAAAAGAAGAACAGGCGAGCGCCGGGTGGCCTGCACGAAGTGCAAGACGGATGGGAAAAGTTTCCTCACAAATATTTTACTTTATTTTAGCCTTGTATGTTGATTTCTAGATGGTACATCAAAATAAATTTCATATTTGCTAAAATATATATATGAGAAAGAAAGGTATAGAAGTTATAGCCACCAACCGCCAAGCCCTGCATGAATATTTTATCTTAGATACTTTTGAGGCAGGCCTTGTCTTGCTTGGGGCGGAAATTAAATCAATACGCAACAAAGAATGTTCTTTGAGGGCGGCCTTTGTGCGTGTTGCAGGCGGTGAAGCACAAATACTTAATATGAACATTAAACCTTATGCCTTTAATACTCATACGGCTTTGGACCCGACAAGAACGCGTAAATTGCTTTTAAACCGTCGGGAAATTAATAAACTTACCGCTGCAAGTGAAGTTAAAGGGCAAACAATAGTTCCGCTTGAACTTTATATAAAAGACGGTTGGGCAAAAGTCAAAATTGCTTTGGCAAAAGGTAAACATTTGTTTGACAAACGCAAAACTTTGAAAGATAAAGCCGTCGCACGCGATATGGAACGCAATTTTAAAAATAAGTTTAAGTTGTAATTTGCTATACTATATGTATATACTATTTAAGGGGATTTTATGAAAATTCATTCATTTAAAGTAACACCGGATTTGCCGGATAATATGAAATTCTTAGAAGAACTTTCCAACAATATGTGGTTTGCGTGGAATTGGGATGCTATCAATTTGTTCGTAAAAATTGATGAGAAACTTTGGGAACAAAGTTTGCGTATGCCAAAATGGCTTATGGCAACAGTCTCTCAAAGCAGGCTGGAAGAACTCAGCCGCGATAAAGATTTTATTGCACAACTTAATTATGTGGAATCTCTTTACAGGAATTACCAAAAAGAACAAAATACTTGGTTTAATAAAATTAAAGGCCAAGGTAAAGATAATTTTTTAACTGCATACTTTTCCATGGAATATGGTATCGGTGAAGGTTTACCAATTTATTCCGGTGGCCTTGGTATGCTTTCCGGTGATCATATTAAAAGTTCTAGCGACCTTGGGCTACCTTTAATAGGTGTCGGTTTATTTTACCAAAAAGGTTATGTAAAACAGGTCTTAAATAAAGACGGATGGC
>CAMUXX010000181.1 GCA_947164805.1 uncultured Elusimicrobia bacterium
CAATTTACCCTATCACCCCGTCATCAACAATGGGTGAAATTTGCGACGCAAAAAGCGCCAAAGGGGAAACAAATATTTGGGGCAATGTCCCTGTTGTAGCGGAATTACAGTCAGAAGGCGGTGCTTCCGGTACAGTACACGGTGCATTATCTGCCGGTGCTTTAACCACAACTTTTACCGCTTCCCAAGGTTTACTTTTAATGATTCCCAACATGTTCAAAATCGCCGGTGAACTTACACCGACCGTTTTCCATGTTTCCGCACGTGCTATTGCGACACATGCACTTTCAATTTTCGGCGATCACAGCGATGTTATGGCCGTCCGCCAAACCGGTTGGGCCATGCTTGCAAGTTCCAATGCACAAGAAGCTATGGACTTTGCATTAATCGCTCAAGCAACAACCCTTGAAGCACAAGTTCCTTTCTTGCATTTCTTTGACGGTTTTAGAACATCACACGAACTTAATATGGTTGATGTTATCTCCAAAGAAACAATGAAGGAAATGATTGATGATAATTTAGTCGCAAAATACCGCGAAAATGCAATGAACCCCGAACACCCCACAATCCGCGGTACCGCACAAAACCCGGATGTTTACTTCCAAGGCCGTGAAGCCGTAAACAAATACTACTTAGCAACACCTAAAATCTTAAAAAAATACATGGATAAATTCGCCAAATTAACCGGCAGACAATATGATTTATATGAATATGTCGGTGCAAAAGATGCGGAAAAGGTCGTCGTAATTATGGCTTCCGGTGCAGATGTTGCACAAACCGCAGTTGAAAATATGCCCGGCGAAAAAGTGGGTGTGCTTAAAGTTAAACTCTTTAGGCCTTTTGCCGCAGAAGACTTTATTAAAGCCTTCCCCAAAACAGTTAAGAAAATTGCTGTCTTTGACAGGACAAAAGAACCCGGCTCAATCGGCGAACCTTTATTTGAAGATGTTTGCGCCGCTTTCTTAACCAAAGAAGCAAAAGAAAAATTTGCAACAACACCTTTAATTATCGGCGGAAGATACGGTATTGGTTCCAAAGAATTTACACCTGCTATGGTAAAAGCCGCTTTTGATAACTTGGATGCAAAAGAACCTGTTACAAGTTTTATCGTCGGTATCAATGATGACTTGGGCGGTAAATCTTTAAAGATCCCTGCTTTCAAAACATCAGCAACAGACGGTACTTTTAATGCTATGTTCTACGGTTTAGGTTCTGACGGTACAGTCGGTGCAAACAAAAATACTATGAAAATTATCAGCGCAAAAAGCGATAACTATGCACAAGGTTACTTTGTTTACGACTCCAAAAAATCAGGTTCAATGACAACTTCCCACATCCGCTTTGGTAAAAAATATATCCGCGCACCTTACTTGATTGAAGAAGCCGACTTTATTGCATGCCACCTTTTCTCTTTCCTTGAAAAGTATGACATTTTGCATAATGCAAAAGAAGGTGCAACTTTCTTAATCAATGCCCCGTATAAAGCGGAAGAAGTTTGGGATAAATTACCCAAAGAAGTACAAAAACAAATCATTGATAAAAAACTCAAGGTCTACACTATTGATGCTTCCCATATTGCCATGAAAACGGGCATGGGTTCAAGAACAAACACCATCATGCAAACAGCTTTCTTCAGCATTTGCGGTGTAATTGAAAAACAAGTTGCAATAGACGCCATCAAAGAAGCTATCAAGAAAACTTATTCCAAAAAAGGTGAAGAAGTTGTTAAGAAAAACTATGCCGCAGTTGATGCCTCTTTAGACGGTTTACATGAAATTAAGTATCCTAACAAAGTTACTTCAACAATTTCAATGCAATCCCCTGTTCCCGCAGATGCACCGGAATTTGTAAAAGATGTTTTGGGTAAAATGATTACTTATCATGGTGACACTTTACCTACTTCCAAAATGCCGAAAGGCGGCATTTTCCCGACAGGTACCACACAATATGAAAAACGCAATATTGCTTTAATGTGCCCGTCTTGGGATCCGGAAACCTGCATACAATGCGGTATTTGCTCACTTGTTTGCCCGCATGCAGCAATTAGAATTAAAGCTTATCAGGAAAAAGAACTTGCCGGCGCACCCAAAACATTTAAAAGTGCCGACGGTAAAGCCGATCTTGCAGGCCTTAAATTTACAACACAAGTTGCTGTTGAAGATTGTACCGGTTGCGGTGCTTGTATCGTAAACTGCCCGGCAAAAAATAAGAAAGACCCAACCAAAAAAGCAATAAATATGGTTGAGCAACTTCCTTTAAGAAAACCTGAAAGCGAGAATTTCAAATTTTTCTTAAACATCAAATCAGCCGATGTTAAAACCAAAAAGGAAACCGTTAAAGGTTCACAATTACAGAAACCTTTATTTGAATTCTCCGGTGCATGTGCCGGTTGCGGTGAAACACCTTATGTTAAACTCTTAACTCAATTACACGGTGATCATCTTGCAATTGCAAACGCAACAGGTTGTTCCTCAATTTACGGCGGTAACTTACCGACAACCCCTTATTGTAAACGCGATGACGGTAA
>CAMUXX010000182.1 GCA_947164805.1 uncultured Elusimicrobia bacterium
GCAAACGCATGCACTCACGGATAAGCGGGTGTTCAATATCCTCTATATCATTTACCCGTTCAAAGCGATTATGCACCAACTCCGAAATATAATCCGTCAAATACTTATTTAAATATTATTGATGAAATAACCGATAACATTATTATAGGCAATAATCTAAAGCTTGTTTATAATACTGTTTTTGACGAAAATTTTGCCCAATTTTTCTTTAATTACATAGAAGAAGACAATTTAACCCAAGAAGAACAACTTGCTTATATGGAAACTTTTGACAATTTTGAAAGGGCAATCTATGCAACTTATTTTCAAAACAGTGAAGATATTATTGCCGAACAAGATTGGCAATGTTTCGCCTTAAATGAAAATTGCGCTAATAACGAAGTATAAAAAATAAATTTATATATTTTCTTTTTTAAAGGAAAGGGTTTTTATACTTTCTTCTGCTGTAATTTTGGCCCACTCATTAATTTCGGCCGCACCGTGTAAAGTTAAAGGCCCGGCAGTCGGTTTAAATAAATTTACAACATAGGAAATAACTTTGGCAATATCTGTAAACAAAATTCTACCTTCTAAAAATGCGGCAACTGCAACTTCATCAGCACCATTAACAACGGCAGGGTAAGCCCCCCCTTTCTTTATCGCATCAAACATTAGCGCAAGGCAGGGAAAGCGCGAAAAATCAGGCTCATAAAAATCAAGGTGTGCCATTTCAAGTAAAGTTAATTTATTGACAGGGGACGGCAATCTTTGCGGATAAGTTATTGCATATTGTATCGGCAAACGCATATCTGGGTTAGATAAATCAGCCAAAATTGAGCCGTCTTCATACTCCACCGCGGAGTGTACTATTGATTGCGGATGTATAACAATTTTTACTTTCTCAAGCGTTAAGTTAAAAAGGTGCATAATTTCAATAGTTTCAAAACCTTTATTCATTAAGGTAGCCGAATCAACGGTAATTTTTTTGCCCATTTTCCAACGCGGATGTTTTAGGGCTTGCTCTGGGGTAACTTCATCTAAAGAACCTTGATATTTAAAAAACGGACCGCCTGATGCTGTAAGTAAAATTTTTGAAACACCTTGAGCTTTATGGTAACTGCGGCTATCCACATTTTCAAGGCATTGAAATACGGCAGAAGGCTCAGAATCAACAGGCAAAATTGTTGCGTTCCACCTTTGGCACTCTTGCATTATTGTAGCACCTGCCATCACAATAGGTTCTTTATTTGCAAGCGCTATTGTTTTGCCTGCTTTAATTGCAGAAATGAGAGGCGTAAAACCAATGCTTCCTACTAAACCATTAATAATTAAATCAGCTTCCGGCAAAGCAGAAAGGAAATTCAAACTTTCAATTTCGGGTTCAAGAAGTTTTGTTGTTTTGGGCATTTCGGGTTTAACTTGTTTATAACTTTCTTTATCGTAAACAACGGCATAAAGCGGCGCAAAAGTTTTGACCTGCTCCAAAAACAATTTTGTGTTTTTGTTGGCGGTTATCGCAAGTACCTTAAAATTAGGCCCCAGGTTTTTAATTACATCTAAAGCCGATACGCCTATTGACCCGGTAGAGCCCAAAACAACAATATTTTTCATTATTTACACATATAAAGCGCGACGTAATAAATAATCGGCGCTGTTAAAATAAAACCGTCAAACCTGTCAAAAATGCCACCGTGCCCGGGCAAGATATTTGAGGAATCTTTAACCCCGGCAGAACGTTTGATAAGGCTTTCCGCTAAGTCTGAAATTTGAGAGATTACCGATATCAAAACACCCAAAATTAATGCTTGATTTAAAGTTAAATAAGCAGGTATAAATAAGTCCCAGAAAAATAAAGTTGCACCGGTCCCGAAGATAACTGCTGCAATTGCACCTTCCCAACTTTTCTTTGGGCTGACTGCCTTATTTAAGCGATGTTTTCCAATCCATGTACCGATCAAATATGCACAACTGTCTGCAATCCAAATAGTATAAAACAAAATGTATGTAAAATATTCGCCATAAGGCTCAAGTTCGCGGAGTGATACCAAATGCACCAAAGCCCAAGGTATGAGCATGACGCCAAGGAAAGTATTTGCAACCCTTTCAAGAGAGCGTTTTTTTGATAAAATTTCCACAAACAAAATACCGAATAATGTTAAGGCAATAAAAAAGTTTGGCAGGTATACAGCTGCGCTACCTTCAACAATGGGCATAGTGCCTACGGTGGCACCCACCATCATTAAAAAGCCGAAAACTATTAAAGAAATTCTATTTACCGGTTTTTTGGCCGTAAATAAGATGACCCCATATTCATATAAACAAAGCAGGGTGATGGCAGCAACAAGTGCCATATAGAAAATGCCGCCGTAATAAATAGCAGCAATAACTAGCGGTAAGCCGACTAGTGCGGTTAATATTCTTGGTAACAACATAAAGATATTTTAGCAAATTTAAAAAAGACATGCGAACTAAATCAAATATAATTACCTTCCGCCGCCGCCAAGGCCACCCTTTCCAATGGGGAGTGGAACACTT